>CAZASO010000007.1:0-30357 GCA_964487825.1 uncultured Gammaproteobacteria bacterium | reverse complement strand
CCCTTAATCCTAGCAATACACATTCCGATTTGTCAAGCGTAAATATTCAGAAAAAAGAAAAAATAAGATTAAGCTTCTTTAATCTTGGCTCCCAGACCCTAAAAGCCCAAATAATCTGTATTATTAGTAATTGCAGCTGTTTATCAATGTCTTTAAAGCCCAATTCTGACGACTCTATCAAATCCTTAGTGATTAACGCTGAGACCTCTCTCAGGGGCAAGGATATTGCCCGTTTTATGCCTATAGTGGAGATGATAGCCCGCAAAGAGATGAGGGGGGCTTCTGGGCAGTATTTGAGCTATGAAGAGTTGATTAATACAGGGCTGATTAGCATCAATAAACTTATAGAAACGGCCCGTAGTGCCAAAAATGTGGAGTATAACTCCAGTTATATCGCTCAGTCTGTCAAATGGGCAATGAAAGACGAAATGCGTTCTCGTCAAACTTGGTATGGCGTCAAACGCAGTGAGACTGCGGCTCCTGAGTCAGCTACTACAGAGATACAGAGCCTTGATGATGCTCGCAGGGCCATGTTCGAAGTAATAATGTCTGTAGAGACCTTAGAAGATGATTTAGGTTTGAGTCCTGCTGATACTAGTGATCCCCGAATGTTAGATTACTTAGAGTTAGCAGAGATGAAACAAGCTCTAGTAAGAGCAGTCTCCAAACTACCAGAGAATCTTCGACAGGTAGTGCAGATGCGTTTTATAGAAGAGCTTAGTGGCAATGAAGTAGCGGAGAAGATGGGGGTTAGTCCTTCTCGGATTTCGCATATGATCAATGAAGCCATTCGTAAACTACGAGTCTTGATGGTAGCAGAAGGCTACAAAGAAACTATCTAGCTGAAAGTTTTTTAACTTGGTGTCTACAAAATCTGTTTTAGGGCGCATCCTTAAAGTTTGCGAATTAATTTATCCAGAAATTTACTGGGGATAATTTCAGCAGGTGGATTTTCTACTTCTCCGTTAGCACCTTGGGATTGGAGATATTTTTGGTAGATGATTTGCTTGATGATGTCTTGGCCTGTGCTAACAGCGAAGCTTTGGATATCTGCTTTGATTTTGGGCTTAGCACTTGTACCCCGGATCTTGAGCGGGATTGGGGCGAATTTGCCTAAGCTTAGACGGAGATCATAATTTAGATGAGGGGCTTTATCGTTCTGTTTGAGTATGGGTCTATAGTTAAAGAAACCTCCACCATGAATTTGAGCGAGATGACTCTGGATGATGAGGTCTGGAGTGTAGAACTTAGCATCACTAATATTAAAACTAGAATTGAGTTTGGCGAGAGTTTTGCTAGCACTAGAGCCATTAGCTAGGGCTTCAGCATAGGCTTTGAGTAGCTCGGGACTAAATTGTTGTTGCTGTAGGTCTTTGATGTTGAGAATTTTGTCCAAGATGGGTGAGCTGACTTCGTCTATGCTCAAAGTCCCAGAACCAGTCAGAGACTGCATTTGCTCTGCATTGGTGATGCCTGAGAGATGAAGCCTGAAGCTCGGAACTTTAAGAACCCCATAGATAGTATCTTCTGTTGGACTGAAGCTACTGATAAATTCATTGAGGTCGATAGCATCTAGGCGTCCATTAATAGAGCCACTAGTGAAACCAGTGATGAGGTTGTTATTGAAGACCGCATCCAGATTGAGTTCCCCGGAGCTTTTGTAGCCACGATTGGCTTTGAGAATTAGGCGATTGTGATTGAGGTAGAGCTGGGCTTTTTGTTTTTGGAGGGCGTTGATGATGAGATTGAAGGGCATTTGAGCACTAGCTATCATGTGTCTAGTATTGTTTTTGCCTAATCTTACTCTGTCTAGTTTGGCTTGGCCATGGGCTTTGATGTCTCCGAAAATATCTCCTTCGACCTCGGCTTGCATAGAGATTTGGTCATTGTTCTGAGGACTGAGTAATAAGGTACCGAAACTTTTTTGGCGCAAAGCTAAGGGAAGGTCTGAGAAATACAAATGAAGTTCAGCTTTACCACTGAGTCCCAGAGAATGGATCTTGGCGAGCTGATCTAAGTCTGGTATGGGACCTAGTTTACCCTCATAGTTAAAAACAGATCTAGAGCTACCATAAATATTAGTCCAGATTCTAAGATCCGCTTGTTCATTGCTTTTGATATTACTGATTTCAGCGTTGAGTTCTGGGATAATAATCTCAGATTGTTTTGGTGGTTTGAGTTTAAGACTGGCTTTGTGAATTTGAATTGTTTTGATATTGATTTGGCGACTTAACAAAGGCCAAAGCTCAAGAGCTATCTGGATTTTTGGGGCTTTGAAGTCTGAACCTAGACTGATGTCTTCTATTTCTAAGACTGGATTAAGCCTAAAGATATTGATGAGACTAAAACTAAGATCTCCTATCTCTAGTTTGTTTTGTGAGAGTCTCTGCTCAATACTTATAATGATTTGTTCTTTGATGAGCTGCTTGAGTCCCAATTCTAGTGCTGCCCAGAGCCCTAATCCTAGAGCAATGATGCTGACTAGGATTATTGAGACTAGTTTTGATCTAGCTGTTATTTTCATGGATTGCCTTGCGAACCCTATTGTAGGTCTAATATAGACTCTATATCTGGGACGACAAAATGCCTATATTATGGTAGCTGAGGGCAGATTTGAACTGCCGACCTGTGGGTTATGAATCCACCGCTCTCACCAACTGAGCTACTCAGCCAATAGACCCTGTTTGCTTAGCTCGCATCTAAAGTCAAACACTGATTTCCTAGCACATTAATCCTCGCATGTCCTTAGGCAGAATGCAAGGCTTGCATAGGGTTTAGCATCTTGGGTGCTGGATTGCTTGTTGAAGCTGAGTTACAAAATCTCTGGAGTCTCTTGCCTAATCTTTGAAGTGTAGCCAAGGCTTCTTTTATATCTGGAGGAGCTGGGATACCTGCTGGTTGAAGAATTTGCAGAGAACTTAGAGTTTCATCGAGATGAGTTTGATTTATGAATCCTTGAATTTGTTCAGGAATGATTTGTCCCAAATAATTAAGGTCTTTGTGTAGGGCTATAAGAGTTTTTAATTCTTCAAAACAAGCACTGTTCCTGAAATCCAAAATACGGGGGATTTTGTAGCTTTGAATTCTGGGGATTAAATGCTTGGAAAGAGCTTCACCAATGCGTTCCAAATAGCTTTGTTTGTAAACTGGTACTTCTCTATGACCTTTATCTCTTGCATAAAATTCTTGCAATACTATTGCAGATTCAGGATTCCAATCATAGATTTGTGGAATTAATGCAGGTAAACCTAGACAGTGATAGGCTTTGGATGAGTTTGCTTTGCCTATCTCTGCTTCATCTGAGGCTAATCCGGATCTCATATCATGTTCTAATTTGATATATTCTTCTGCAAGTATTTGTAGAGAATTTTGAGATTCTGCTGTTGCTTCTGATCTAAGGATCTCTAGAATGGCTTGTTCTAAACCTTTAGCGACTTCATTGACTCTTTCTTGGTGTAGTCTTAGTATGTCCTGATGAAGAGCAATTCTGGCTTCTCTTGCTGGGATATTTAGAGGTAATTCTTTGCGGAGTAAGGCTCTAGTACTGGGATTGAAAGCCAGTTTGGAAAAAGACCTCATCCAATGTAGGCTATTAGGGTCTGAGTTCTCTACTTTTAGATGTTCTAAGACAAAACGATATAGATAGAGTCCATATAGAGTGCTAGAAGTAGTTTCAATTCCTTGAGTTTCTTTTTGATGTTGAAGTGCAGCAGCAATAAACTGATAAAGAACAACGATAGTGGGGAATTTGCCTTCTTCCCCTGTCTTAGTTCCATTCATGCAGATATCTATGAATTTACTGGGATCAAATTTATGAGGTTCCCCTTCATTGAAAGACATTTCTCTAAATGGACTTTGAAAAAGATATTTGAGGGACCAGAACATAGCTGGAGCTTCATCTGGATTTGAGGTCTTAAATAATTTCTGAGTATCTTCTGCGGAGCTTGCAAAAAGAGTACTAAGTAAGCGGACAGCTATCCATATGTTTTCAGGTTTTTTTTGATTAAGAGCATTTGTTAATAAGAGTTCTAATTCTTTTTTGAAATTTCTAGCTTCAGCAAAACCCTGTATATCAAAAGCTTCTCGACTAGAGTTGGCGAGTTCATTAGCAGCTCTAGCTATGATCCTGATTAGTTCTTGCTTAGAAGCCTCTTGGCTACTAGGGTTTGTCAATGAAATTCTAAAATCATTGAGAATGCGATTATAAAAATTTCTTTGCCACGCTGGCTCATTAGAAGCGTAGTAAGGATTTTCTTCGAACTTACCGTTATAAGCCATAATAAGAGCGTGTAGTGCTGTTTTGACAGCAGCTCTTCGCATTTCTCGAAGACGGGTACTTTGAGTTAAAAAAGTCTCAGTCGGAGCTTTTAGAGCAGGAAGATTTAGCTCTTTATTTTTAGGTAAAGTGAGTCTACCAAGAGTAGTCTCTACTAGAGTATTGAGCTTGTTAAAATCAGCCTTGATGGGATTTAGAACATCAGGACTCAATCCTATTGCGTCATTGAGCCTCTGAACTTTCATTAATTCTTCTTGGAAGGATGTCCTCAACCTTAGGCAGCTATTAAAAGGTTCGCTAATACTTCTTAAAAGACTAGGAGGCTTACCCTTAATGTTTGCGAACATTCTCATATAATCAGCAGTATTTAGACTGCTAATTAATAGGGCGGCAAGTTCCTTAAAAGAAGCATCAGAAAGAGCTTCTGGGCTTGCTGCACCAAAGCAAGTATGAATAAAGCTATTACAATAATTTACTAGTGGGCTTGAGATGCAACGGTCTACCAAGGCTCCATCACTTAATTGCTCTGTATCAGAAATAGCTCTAGCTAAATTAATTTGTTCTACTGGAGGGGGATTGAAGGATATTCCCTGTGGATTTATAGCACCACTAACAGCAATACGGGTCAAATATTGATATTGAGACAGATCTAGAGTTTCTTGTAGATTTGGGCTTCGCTCTAAGTCTAAGCCCCGCATTAGGTCTTTTAATTTAGTCAAAAAAGAAAAAGCTAATTTTCGTGAATTTTCTCTTGCTTCGATTAAATTAGAGAAAGATCCGTTTGCTTGGTTTACTAGATTAGTTATGGCTTGAAGTTCTTTATTAATGGAAGAGCGAAGCCGTTCTCCTAATGCCTGAGCAGTCATCCGGGGATCGCTGAAAGCGTCTTCTAATTCTTTAAGTCTGTAAAATTGCTCTTCACTAGAATTTAATTCTCTCTTAGTTGATATCAGGTGAGACTGTTCTCTAAGTTCTTCTCTATCTGAAATTTTTTGATTTGAGATTTCTTGATTTGAGATTTCTTTTCTTCTGAATAAAGTTGAGACCCCCTCTTTGAGGGACTTTAGAGAAGCTCCAATAGTAGCTAATGAAATCATTAAGACGCTTTACATTTTAGCAAATATTTCTTTTTTGGGGGGAAAGCCTTGAAAACAGAGCATTTTGGGCTCGATTATAATATTATTAGAATAAGCTTTATGCCTAAAGCCAATCAACAAATCTCAGAACGAGGTATTATTAGCCGCCAAACTATAGAGCTTAGTTTAGCTAAGTCTAAGACCAAGGGGATTAAATTTTTACTTTCTAAGAACAATAATCTTGTGGAGATCAGAGCCGAGGTCTCTAATGTAAGAAGTACTCAGCGCAATACTGTTTTAGCTGATCCCAAGGGGCTTAGATATCTATGCTTAGTTGAACATTTTATGGCAGCAGCAGCTTTGAGTTTTGTAGATTCTTTAGAACTTAGTTTAGATGCTGATGAATTACCCTTTGGAGATGGTTCTGCTTTGTTTTGGATGCAAGCTTTAGAGGATTTTGCTCAGCCTTGGCGGGCTTCTAGTCTTAGTCTTGATCAAGAAATCCATATCCAAGACCCAGAGAAGCCAGAGAGATTTATCTCTGCTTATCCTTCCAAGACTAACTGTCAATTGATTTATAGATTAGATATGCGCCAGCACTTATCACCCATAGGTCTCCAAGAATATCACTGGACTTCTAGTCCAGAGTCTAGACTAGAACTAGCTTCTGCTCGTACTTTTGCTAGAGAAGAAGAGAACCAGCTCTTAGGTCTTAGTTCTTGGGTTTTGGGTTACACTGATGATGCTTTTACTCAGCCCCTGAGGCACCCACTGGAACCCGCTCAGCATAAGGCTTTGGATCTTCTTGGAGATCTTTATCTTTCTGGGCTCAATCCTTTAGATATTCAAATGAAAGTTATCAGTAGTCAAGGAGGACATAGCTTGAATATCCTGATGGCAGAAGCTTTAGCTCAGCACTTCAACTGCTAACATAGCCTTATGTTCTTTAGAGTTTTGATCTTAATACTTTCAGCTCTAATGCCCTTAGATTTGCGTGCAGAGAATTTTGAGCTTAGTATTGAGAGCACTAAGACTTTATCTAATTTGGCTGCAATTGAGATAGAGTTTGCTTTTGAGCCCCCTTCTTATATCATTGATAAAGAATTTACCATCAACCTCCCAAATGTTTTGTTTAAGACTGTAGATCAAAGTCAATCTACAATTAGAGTTTTTTTTGATAAATGTCTTGCAGAGCAAGAAGTCAGCAAACTTATACAACTCAGTGGTAAGCTCACTAGACTCAACTACAATGGTGAGATTAAAACTTCTATCAAAAACATCCGATATATCTCAGATTTCTCCAAACAAATAAACCCCAAAGACATAGAACTCAAACTAAATATTAGTAAATCTGCTGAAGATGAGGCCTTGCCATATTTTGGGATTAGTAAGGCTAGTATTCTAGGACCCTTACAGAGAATGGCTTTCAATCCTATGCTTATAGCAATAGGAGATATAGAGACTTATGGTTTTAGCTTAGATAAAAGCGTAGATGAGTTGCGCATTAATGGAGTGAAAGCAAGGTTCGTCTCAGACAAAATTATTGCAGCCAGTTTGATTTTAGATCCAGAACAAATTAAATCAGGTCATATTGATATAGAACTCAGCGTCAAAGTCCATGGAACTGAACTCAAAAAAACTATAGGGACCTTGGAGCTTATAGAGAGCTTCCGTTAAGTATGGCGGATGTCTCTCGTTTTAAGCAGAGACAGGGAGCTTAGCTCCGACTATCAGAGCCAAATCACAGAGTCTATTAGAGTAGCCATATTCATTGTCATACCAAGACAGGACTTTGGCTTGTTTGTCACCTATAACCATGGTGGTCTCAGCATCTATGATGGATGATCTAGCATCAGCAGCAAAATCTATGGAGACTAGCTCTTGAGATTCATAGCCAAGTATGCCTTTGAGAGCGCCTTCTGATGCGGCTTTGAGGGCTGCATTGATGGATTCTTTGCTGACAGTTTTCTCAAAAGTATAAACACAATCTACGACAGAGACATTGGGAGTGGGGACTCTCATGGCAAAACCGTTGAGTTTGCCTGCTAAATGAGGTAATACCAGACCTATGGCTTTGGCAGCTCCAGTAGTGGTGGGGATCATGGACATACTAGCAGCTCTAGCACGGCGAGGGTCGCTGTGAGCATTGTCTAGTAGTCTTTGATCTGAAGTGTAAGAATGTATAGTAGTCATAAAACCACTAAGTACTCCGAAACTATCATCTAGGACTTTGGTCATAGGAGCTAGGCAGTTAGTGGTACAGCTAGCATTGGAGATGATGTGGTGTTTAGTTGGGTCATATTTGTTGTCATTAACTCCTACTACTATGGTGATATCTTCGTTTTTGGCAGGAGCGGAGATCAGAACTTTGCGAGCGCCAGCATCTAGATGGGCTTTGGCTTTGAGGGCATCAGTATAGACGCCAGAACATTCTAGGACTATGTCTACTCCATGAGAAGCCCAGTTAATATTACGAGGCTCAAATTCTTTGAGAAATTTAGTATTGTGACCATCAACCGTAATACTCTTATCATCTACTTCGACATTGCCTTGATATCTACCAAGCACACTGTCGTATTTGAGTAGATGGGCAGAGATATGCGGATCTGAGACAGGGTCATTGATAACAAGCACTTCAATGCGATCTTGAAAATTCTCACAAAGCACTCTAAAGACATTGCGTCCTATTCTGCCAAAACCATTAATACCAACTTTTACTCTAGTCATAATGAGCCTGATTATAACAGTATTGGGCTTTCTTTATTTTCTGAAAAAAATATGAAGGAGAGAGCATAGTACAATTTACTTATGCCAGCATCTGGTCTCAAAACATGGCTAGCCCAAGAACTCGAAAAACAACTTTTTGTGCGGGATAGGCTGCTGGACTGCTTTCGCTCTTGGTCGTATGAACCTATCGTTATACCGACTTTGGTAGATTTGGATTTAGTCGAGGATTCTAGAGAGACTAGTTTCAAAGTGGTAGACCAAGACGGAGGACTGCTCGCTTTAAGAACAGATCTGAGTAGACCCATCGCAAAAGCAATCTCCAGCAGGGTTTCAGAGTTAAATTTTCCTTTGAGGTTGTATTATGCTGCTGCTGTTTGGCGCTATAACGCCTCTCATACAGACGAAGCTAGAGAAATTCAGCAAACAGGTGTGGAGCTGATAGCCAGTCCAGAAGGCAGTGCCGAATTAGAACTCATAGAATTACTTATAGAGAGTTTGGCTGCTCTTGGTCTCAAGGACTGGGTTCTGAGCCTTAATCATAGTTCTATTTGGCAGGCTGCTTTCAACAAATACCCCGGACTCTCTAGAGAAGCTTTTAAGTATTTACAAAGCTCAGATTTGGCTGCTTTCAGGTCTAGCATTCCTTCTCAGCATCCTTTGGGGGCTTTATTGACATCAAATATAGACGAGCTAGAGGCGGCTCTTGGATTGGATTTGTCTTTGATTAGAACTATTTCCAAGCTTTCTCCTCAGATTGTATTTGATTCAAGTCAGCCTACTGATATTAGTTTTTATACTGGCTTACATTTTTCTTTGCACTGTCCGGGTATAGGTAGTCATCTTGCCCAAGGTGGTAGATACGATAGACTTTATCCTAGTTTTGGAGCAGAGCTTCCTGCTATAGGTTTTGCTTTTTATATGCCAGCTTTATTGGCTGCTCTTAATGCTAGATCCTTGATCCCTAATCTCAGTAAAACTCCTAGTGTGGAGATCTCAGCTTCTGGAGATTGGGCTCAAATTCTTAAGCAGGTCAAAAGCGCTCAAAAAATGGGACAGAGGGTCAAACTATGTCACTGAAGATAGCGCTAGCCAAAGGTAGTCTCCAAGAAGGTGCTTTTAAGTATCTTGCTTCTTTGGGTTTTATTTTTGAAGATTTGTCTGCTGAAGACATCGCTAATTTTCAGCCGAGCAAAGTCCCTCGTCACAAACTCATACTCAAAGCCAGTCTAGGAGAGAGAGACATCGAAATATTATTAGTGAGAGGGCATGATGTCCCTGCTTATGTCGAGCATGGAGCTGCGGATCTAGGTATTGTTGGTTTGGATGTGATTAGAGATTCGGGGGCAGATCTAGTGAAACTTAGAGATTTAGATTATGGTCACTGTAAGCTTTGCGTGGCAGTCCCTAAGGGACTCTACAAATCTTTAGCAGATCTTCCCAACTATGCTAGAGTAGCTACGACTTTTCCTAATTTAAGTAGGGAGTTTTTTAATTCCAAAGGTTTTGAAGTAGAGATTATTAATCTTTATGGTTCTGTAGAGATAGCACCTTTAACTAATTTAAGTGATATTATCGTAGATTTGGTTGCTACTGGTAAAACCCTCTCAGAGAATGGGCTTGAGCCAATTCATACCATTATGGATTGTTCAGCCTATCTCATTGCGAACCGTTCTAGTTTCCAGCTCCATAAGAAGTTATTTTTGGAACTCTAATATGTCAGAGATCGCTAGATTTATCCAAACCATTATTGCTCTTCGTCATCCAGAGACAGGTTGTCCTTGGAACAGGGCTCAGACTAATGCTAGTCTCAAAAGATATCTCATAGAAGAGGTCTATGAATGTCTGGAAGCTATAGATGCCATCGAAGAAAAGCACTCTGGGGCTAGAGTCTTTGGAGCTACAGAGCCCTCAAAACCAGTCTCTGACTATTATGCAGATTTCTGTGAAGAGTTAGGAGATTTACTTTTACAAATACTTTTACATGCACGCATAGCAGAAGAACAGGGATATTTTAATTTTGAAGATGTGGCTAGGGTCTGTAACGAGAAGATGATACAGAGGCATCCTCATGTTTTTCAGTCACAGAGCCAGCTTCAGACCCCTGAAGAAGTAGATATACACTGGGAAGCAGCCAAAAAACAAGAGAAATCTCAGCGCAAATCTATTTTTGATGGCATTCCTTTGGAGATGCCAGCTCTAGCCAGAGCATGGAAGATTTCCAAAAAAGCAGTTCGTGAAAGTTTTGAGTGGGATAGAGAAGAGCAACTCTGGCAGCAGCTCAAATCAGAGATTCTGGAATTCCAAGAAGCCATAAAAGCCAAAGAAAGCCCAAGCTCCAAACTAGAAGCCGAGCTAGAACTAGGAGATATTTTATTTACAGTGGTGAATATCGCTCGTTGGTTTGAGATAGATCCAGAGGATGCTCTTCGTAAGACCAATAACAAATTTATTCAGCGTTTCAACAAAATGGTCGAAATAGCAGCTGAGAACCCAGATAAATCAAAACTTCAGAACTATAGCTCTATAGAGTTAGAGGCTCTTTGGCAGAGGGCGAAATATTTGTTACAAAATCCCCAATAGAGTAACTTGGTGTCTACAAAATCTATTTTGCAGCGCATCCGTTATAGATAGAGAGACAAGACTGGGGTTTTTGGGTATATTATAGTTTGTGACTTCTTTAAGACATTATCTTAGTATCAATGATGTTAGCGCTTCTGAGTTGGAAGAATTATTAGCTCGCGCTACTAGCCTCAAGCAAGAACTTAAAACTGGCAAAGATCAGAGTCATTATCTCAAAGGTAAATCTCTCGCTATGATTTTTGAGAAACCGAGTCTTCGTACCCGTATTAGTTTTGAGATGGGTATGAAAGAACTTGGTGGTCGTACTACTGTGCTTGGTCGTGATGAGATACAACTAGGTAGTAGAGAGGCTTTGCCAGATATATCTAGGATATTGTCTCTATATCTGGATGCTGTGATGGTTCGTACTTTTGGGCATCAAATTTTAGAGGAGCTTGCAGAATATTCTTCAATCCCAGTCATCAACGGGCTTACAGACTTAGAGCACCCTTGCCAGACTTTGGCAGATTTACTCACCATCCAAGAACATTACTCTAGCCTTAAGGGTCTCAAGATCGCATATATTGGTGATGGCAACAATACTGTTCGTAGCTTAATGTTAGCTTGCGCTAAACTAGGTATCCATATACATGTCGCATGTCCAGTGGGTTTCGAGCCGGGCAAAGCTTATGAATCTGAGTATAGTACTGTCTCTCATGGCATAGGCGAAGCTGCTCAAGATGCTGATGTTCTTTATACTGATGTTTGGTCTAGTATGGGTCAAGAAAAAGAAGCCCAAAGGCGCAAAGAAATATTTAGTGGTTATCAAATCAACAAAGCACTCTTAGAAGAATTTGCAAAACCTAGTTGCATAGTCTTACATTGCTTGCCTGCTCATAGAGGTGAGGAGATTACAGCTGAGGCTTTAGCCAAACACGAAAGTACTATTCTTAGGCAGGCCGAGAATCGTCTTCATGGACAGAAAGCACTATTGATGATGCTTCTAGGGCATTAGCTTAAAATCTTTTTGTTTTGTATTTAGGAAGTTTGGTTTTCGTTTTGAATTTGTCTAAAACAATCTATCGCTACAGGGAAGGATTTGGAGACTAGCAAAATAGATGCTTTGGCAAATTGTTGGATCTCCCATTGAGCATCATGAGGGGCTCGGAGATTATACCAGTGCATATAGTTACGAAGATTAACCGTAGTAACAAACTCTGTATGACTAGAGACAGGAAGCACTCCCCGAGCCTGTTCGCGGCAGACACCTAACTCTAATAATTTGCGATAGGCATCCAAGGCTATTTGAGTAGCTTCTTCATAGATTCTATGAGCACTAGCCTGATCTAAGTCTTCAGCTTTGAGACTGGCTTGTTTGTTTTTTGTGTCTTGGATACGAAACTCATCAGGCTCATAGATAGTATTATCGAAGACTGTATAGCGAGCGCTGATTTCATTGAAGACCCAGCAGCGATGTTTCATCCATTGACGAGCGATATAGATAGGACATTTGACTCTAAACTTAATAGAATTCTGCTCAAAAGGAGTCCAGTGCTTGTGTTTAGCCAAAAAATATATTAATTTGCGATCTTTCTCTGGGTCAAAATCAGAAGAGATTTTGTTGTAGGAGACTCTAGCAGCGTTAGCAATACTGAGGTCGTTACCCATAAGATCCAAAAGCTCTATATAACCAAGGGCTCCTAAGTCTACCTTGTTGTCTAAGATTTTGTATTCTAGATCTGGGTTGCTGAGGCTACTAGAGTGTGACATTCTTTGTCTATTATAGCTTGCTGGCTTAGCTAGATAGTAGCAGCTCTAAAACTAACTGTAAAAACAGAACCTTGACCAAGGCGGCTTTGACAGTGAATGCTGCCATTCATGGCTGTTACAGCGTCTTTGCAGATGGAGAGCCCCAGACCTAAGCCGGGTATCTGTTGAGTTTTTTCATTTTTGGCTCTAAAAAATCTCTCAAAGATATTTTCTAAATCTTCAGAGAGTATGCCTATGCCCTGATCGCTAATACTGAGATCTAGTCTTTTGTTGTCTAGGACTAGTTTTGCGCAGATCTCGCCACCTTCTGGTGAGTATTTGATGGCATTAGTGAAGAGATTATCAATGATTCGCCGTAGTAATTTGCGATCTCCTTCGATGAGTGGATAATTTTGATCTGCAATAAAAACAAAATTATGCTGAGGATTGAGAGGAGCAAATTCTTCGATGCTTAGTTTGGTGATGTCTCCTAAATCCAGCAATTCCAAATTGAGATCCCAGCCCCGGTTTTCCACTCGACTTAGTTGTATAAGATCGTCTATCATCCTAGACAAGCGGCTTCCAGCGGATTGGATTTGCTGAGAAGCTTCTCGTACTAAGGCTTCAGATATCTCATGTCTCTGAAGTATATTACTAAAACCTAGGATACTAACCAAAGGTGTGCGTAACTCATGAGAGACATTGTTGATAAGTTCTGTGCGAAGTTTATTAACCTCGACTAGTTTTTGATTTTGTTCTTCTAGGAGCTTGAGTTTTTCGAGAGAAGCTTCAAGAAAACCTCGAAGGTTGTTAAATATAGTACTGGAGAGGGTTTTAAATTTTTTGCGAGAAGCTCTATTCATATGTGCAGGCATTTGTAGTTCTGAGATTTTGCGAGCAAGGTGGTCCGAAAAAGACCAAAGCAATTCCAGCTCAGCTTCACTGAGTTGTTCTATGTTGAGAGCTTCAAAATATATAAGTCCTAGTATTCTGTCTTGAGCCTCGAGAGGGCAGATCAGCTCTAACTCACTATTGAGGTAAGGTTCTCTTTTGATAAAAATATCCTGCATGAGTTGCCGCTTAAAATAGCTAGCACTTGCAAGTTCATTGATTTGTTGTTTTTCGTTGCCTTCAAAAATAAAAATCTCACAAGTTCGAAAGTTGAGATATTTACAAATAGAATAAGAAACCTGCTCCTTGAGTCTATCTAACTCGTGTTCATCTTCTATGAGATGTAGGAGTTTTCTTAGCCAAGACCATCTTGCCTTGTTAGGTTTTGAGGATTCGTTAAGTTCACTGAGCAATTAATTAGACCTGTCGGAATGACCTTTCCGTCCATCTGCTTTTATAAGAAGTCTATTGTATTATTATAGATGATGTCTTTTATCAGTTTTTTAATAAGCCTAGGGCTTGCGAGTTTATCTTTAGCAGCTTCCCTGCCCCTAGAAGCGAAGATTGGTAATAGTCCTGAAGAAAACCTCAAGCAATACGGTCCTGAGCTACAAATCGAGCCCTTTAGTGCTCCTGATAAGGCTTTTACGGGATATATACACTACGAATACTCCAAAGATTGGAAGATAGTCGCTTTCTACAAAAAAGCTAAAGTTCGTAGTGAACATTTGATAGCCAAAAACGAAGGCTCTTGCAAGACTATGACTAGAGAAGAGGTTCGAGATATAGCGAATACTATGTTCGATCCTAGTCAACGAGGAGCCTATCAAAGAGAAATGATACAAGCCAAAGTAGACGGACATTTTTTTAATAGAGGTTTGGTTGCTTATGAGAAATTATTAGATGGGCGCAAAGTCAAAGGTTATAACGGTATCAAAGTTTTACTTTATGATGGAGATGCTTCTTTTGCCTCAGTCAATCCTCGGGCTTTAATTTAGATGCCACGCAAAACTTCAGAAGATCTAATCTGGCAGCTTCCTCCTAAGCTTTCTATTATTCATGAGTTAGACCCTAGTTATTTGCAGTCTAGCTCAAAATGGCTCCAAGACTGTCTTTGCTTAGATGAGATAGAACTAATTTCTCTGGATCAGCTTACTGAGTTTGCCAAACCAAGTGCAGCCTTGGTTTTACATTTAGCTTTGGATAAAGAAATCTATACCCACCGGAAGATATCTCAGTATCTTTCAGAGAGAGGAGTCTTGGAACTCAATCCCTATCAGGCTTTTGCGGAACTCTGTGATGATAAATATCTTTTTTATGAACATATGTTAGCAGCCGAACTTCCTCAAGCTAAAACCCAGCTTTTTACTCAACAGCAGTTAGGATCTCTAGAAACCACACTAGGTTCTGCGATGAAACCTTTTGTTCTGAAACCCAGACGAGGAACCGAGAAATTAGATTTTTGGTCAGGTTCGGATATGGAGGCAGCCTTAAAACAAGCTCAGCAAATTTGGGCTTATGATGATCTTCTGCTTCAAGACTACATAGAACATAGGGCAGAATATAGGGTCTTGTATCTAGCTGGAAAGCTCTATACGACTAGTTTTGAGGCTAGTAGAGCTTTGGACTCTAATAAACAAGTCCAAGAGATTATAGAAGCCCTAGAATCTCTTTTGGCTGGAGTTTGGATTTTTGCTATAGATATTCTAGATACAGGGACTAGTTTGATAGTCTTAGAAGCCAATATCAGACCAGCAAGGATAGGGGCTTGTGTTTATAGGGTTTATTGATAAGTAAAATTCCAGTATGGATTTGGATGACTCGCTAGTTATTACAACCAGCTTTAAATTTTGCTAAGCGTGCTGCGACTGAATCAGGATGAGGAGTGCTATCATCCTGATGTTGGTCGGGGCGCACAACTATAGTCCAGTGGGCTCTACTATTAGCGCGAGGGGGAGCAGAATTACTTCTTTTCATTAATTCTAGAATAGTCAATTCACGGAGTTCAGTAATATTGCTCACAAACCCAAATCCTAACTAGCTTTCGGCGATTTAGTCAAGACCTAATTCTAAAGATATTGTGAGGATCTAGGTCAACAACGCATGCGTAATCAGTCTACTGTAAAGCTCCGCTTACAGCACCAGAGATTAGACCTATGGTGGAGACTTGAACAGCAGTATTAAAAAGATTACTCACAAAAGAATGAAATTGTTTGAGACGGCTTTTGGGTACTGAGATGAGATCACCCTCATGGACTAGATATTTATCTGCGCCTATGCCTTTGTCATAAGCTTTGAAAACATCTTTAGGAAAATTAATCCTGAAAACCTCTCTGCGACCGTCTTTGTATTGATGTACGATTTTGACTTTTCTTTTGTTGGAGAGTCTAGTGAAGCCACCAGCACTAGCAATAGCATCATAGACAGTGTTGATATTCTCTGGTGGATAGACACCGGGTCTCATAACCTCACCTATAACAGCGACATATTTGTTTTGATGATAGATCAAAAAATCAGCATCTGGATAGAGTCTCTTAAGATCTTTGATGGTGAGGCCTTCGATGCGTAAATCTCCGTGTCCGGGTATATTGATAAAACCATTAGATAGCACTGGGACTTTAGCAAAGATAGTCTCTATCTCTGTTTTGTTCTTTGTTTTGATCATGCTGATTTGATCATAGGGCTTGATCTGATACTGAGAGTCGCTCAGGTAGACTATCTCAGCCTCTTCTGCTCTTAGGCTGAGGCTCCAGCAACTGATAAGAAAACAGAGGACCAAACGCAGTATCATAGTTTGACTTTGGAGAGTTGATTGGCTTCGTAGAGTTCAATGAACCTATCATAACTTCGTTCTTCGTGAAACTTAGTGACTATGCGCTTTGCAGCAGCATAGGCATCATCATAGTGCCCAGTTAGATAGGCTGCATTGAACAAGAACACATCGAAGACTTGGGTATTAGGATTCAGATCTCTGTATTTTTTGGCTAATTCGAAATATGCAGGATGTTCCAGAATATGCAAAGTATCCATAAAACCTTTGGCCAAGAAAGGATTATTACTAGCTTCTTGATCCATAATGCGCAGTAGATAGTCTGTAGCACTGTCATCATGACCATAAAGTTGTACTAGTAGGTTGATATTAATCTGAAAATGTTCAGGGTAATAATTATGTCCTAATCTAAAGATTCGAAAAGCTTCTTTGGATTTTTTGAGTTCAGCTTGTCGCATTGCTAGGAAAAACAAACCAGAAGCTATAGTCTTAGCTCCAGTATAAGCGTATTTTTCGACGATTTTACTTTTTGTACTTTGGGCTTTAATGCTCTCAAAAACTTTGAAATTATTGAGATCATAATTATCAATAAAATTCAAAAAATCATCTTGGGCTTTTTGATATAGAGCAGGATTGGGTTTGAAGGTTTTGGTGCCGGGGTCTTTGTAGTAATCCAGTAAACGAGAACGCCAGACTTGCTGCACGCCTATATCATGCTTAACACTGTTGATAGTGGAGTACCAGATTTTTTCGCCATTATGCCATTCTAGATTGCGGATACTAGCTCTGATACCGAAAGCAAGAACTGCAACTATAACTAAGAGACTTAATAATCTATCTTTGGGATTGGCGTCTTTGAAATTCAGTTCCCCACTGAGTTTCAGAGGATTGTCTTTAGTTGCGTAGCCATAATAATAAATCAAAAACACTAGCAAAGTAGTCATGCCAAGACAAAAAATATAACAATATCTTTCACGAGCAAGAACATAGAGAGGAATAATATTCAGAGCTATGCCAAGACTAAGACCAGTTAAGAGAGTCGAAAAACTAATCACCCAGAGAGCTTGTTTTCTCACGAAATCTTGAGCTTGGCTAGCAAGATAGCCGTAATAAAATATAGCCAAAAAGAAAATCAGAGATACTGTAAAACACAGTAGGTGATAGGGACTGAAGGCATCTGCCAAGATGACTTGGTGATGTTGATCTATGCTCAGTACAGCTGGAAAGAAGAATAGCTTAATGTAGTGAAAGAAGATCTCTGGAGATACTATCGTAACTCTTTCAAGCAGCTCGCTGAGACCGTTTGAACTCCAAGCATGAGTCTCGCTAACAATAGAAGACCTATGACTCATATAGATATAGATACTAAAAAACGCTAGAGAAATTTTGATCCAGTCTAGTTTTTGATTGAAGACGAGTTTCTGATAAACAAAAAACAAAAACAGACATAAAGGACCGATGATAGCCATCTCTGAGCCTAGATAGCCGATGACAAAAGAAATACAAGACCATGCTATCAGGCTTAGGTCTCTAAGTTTATTGTAGTCATTAAAATAGAGATTAATAGTAAAAGCAGAAAGACAAAAAAATGTCGCCCAAAGAAAACCAACACCAGAAGTAAGCATATTGAGGGCTTCACAATGCAAAGGATGCACAGTCCAAATGAGGGCTATGAGCCAAGCCATAAAAACCGCTCTAGGACTGCTTTTGCTACTAGGGGTCTTTAATTCTTTCTTGGGGGGTTCTTTGAAATTCTTGTGTTTGTTTTTTGTGGTTTGAGTTCTGGCGACTTGGGCTTCAGCTCCAGCAAAGGCTTTGAGCATAATCAAAAACAATAAAATCGTGTTGATGATATGAAAATTGATATTAAAAAATATATGAAAAGGCACAGCATGAGGACCCCAGAGCATATAACCCACAGAAGAACCGAACCACTCCAAAGGTCTATAGATAACGGTAGGATAATTGGTCCAAGCGACATTGTGACTGTCTGAGACTATATTGCCGTAGAACTTCGCTGTATATAGAGGTCCTTTGTGTATTCTTTCGTTATTGACGATTAACTTGATGTCATCATAGCCACTGAACTCTGGAGTGATAGTAGTAGCCCAAACTAGAGCTGAGACTAGAACTAAGATAGTGATGGCGTATTTTGGACGGAGTAGGTCTTCCCAAGAGCTAATTTTCATAGACATTAAAATTAAAACACATTTTGCCATAATTTCGCAGGCGAGTGTTATCTAGTCTAGAAAAGGCTATGTCAGTCTTAGCTTTAGTTTTGTAGTTAAAGCTAAGTTCTCTTCCCGGAGCTAATCTCTGAGCTAAATCTTCTAGGCTCAAAGCCTCACCGCTACTGATGTTTAGGATACCCTCTGCTCCTTTTTGGATAAGCAGAGCTATAGATTCGGAGACATCATCTATATAAATAAAATCTCTATAAATTTGGCCAGCCCTATCAGCATTGATATCCAAGGTTTTTTTGTGTTGTAGATTCTCTCTAAAAATACTTACTACGCTTTTGTTCTCGAACTCTTTGCCGTAGGGATTAGCTATTCTCAAAATCAGATAGCTCTGAAAAGCTCTAGTGATGAAGTTTTCACTATTAAGCTTAGCTCGGCCATAATCACTAAGAGGAAAAGGCTGCTCTGTCTCAGATATAGCACGGAGGTCATCAGGCTCTCTTAGCTCACCATAAACAGCGGCACTAGAAAAATAAACAATATGGTTACGGGGATTTCGGGAGATTAAATCCAAAAACTCTAGCTCCTTATTACAGCGGGCACTATGAATACAGTAGACACTAGAATATTTAGAGATCAACTGCTCTAATTTATCAAGTTCTTTATCTAGGTCTATTTGGATACAATGCTCTTGGAGACTGTCTTTGAGCCTATGGGTTTTAAGGGAGCGGTCACTAAGTATAATAGAATTCCATTGAGAGAAGAAGTCTGGAGAGACATAATTTAAGAAATTAGAAGATAGATAGGCTGTAGCTCCAGTAATTAGCAGCAGGGAGGGCATGAATATATCATAGCTCTAGCCTTCCGCTAATTTATTTTGCTCTTTCCTTGAGCTTTTCTCTTCGTTGAGATTCTCTCTTTCAGCAGAGGCTGAATTTCTAGCAGCACCCAAAGCAGCCCTCAACTGAGCCATTTGTACCCTCATCTGGGCAACGGAGTTTTGAGCATCTGGATCGTTAGATGCGAGGCTAGCGTCCATGCTATTTTCAAGAGTGGTGATTTTGCTTGATAGATCATTTTCTAAACTTTCCCAAAAAGCTAAGCGTTGAGCAATATTAGTCATGATCTAAGCTGTCGCAGCTAGCTTATTAGATTCCTTGAGTGCAGTTTTATTCTCGTTGACTTCATTCAACCAAAAACTAGCACAACCCCTCCAGAAACCTATGGCAGCTCTAACCATGGCTATCTGTGTTCTCAAAGCAGCGACTGCCATTCTTACTTCTGGATCATCATCACCTACACTGATGAGTTCATCCATGTCTATTTCAAGTAAGGCCATTTGGGCGTTATACAACTCCACCATGGTCTCGCAATGCGCATGTTCAATTGAGGGATTAATTCCCATCTAGATTTGACGACCTCCTGTTTCTAGAAAATTCTTCAGAACTTTTTCAGATTCCATTCTTGCAAGCTCAGCTTTGAGAGCTTGCCATTTGAGAGAGGATTGTAAATCTATATGAGAACTACTGGCAGAAGTTTCTAGCTCTCTAAGTTCTGAGATTTTAGTTAAAATACTGGCTCTATTTTTATCGTAGATTAATTCAGCTTCGTTGAGTCTTTTCTCGGCTTCTTTGCGAATATTAGCAGCTACAGCCCTGAGTTCATCAGGGTTTGCGCTTTTGAGTAATATATCTACCATCTCAGCCTTAATACCTAAGACTGCCATTAGAGTTTCTTTGATTTTTTCTATGTCTTTTTTGGAGACTTCTTTGTTTTTTTGTTTTTCTTTGTCGCTAGCGAACTTCTCTAAAAAATCCGCTATATGATTCAAGCTATTAGCTTCTTTACGCAGAGTGCTAACTTCTGCAGGGGTTCTATCCAGCTTGCTGACTAGGTTCTGGATGATACGCTCTAGTAACTTATCCTCATCTTCGTCTTTTGGTCCCAGCAGTTTCGGGGCCAGAATCGAGCCTAGAGATCTCACAAATTCTAAATGTTCAGTTTTACTATTCATAATCAAGTCCTTAGACCATGATTAAATTAATCAATTTAAGGTTAAGCCTAGGTTAAGACAAGAAGTCTATTGTTTGCCTCTAGACATGGCTACAGAGCCTGTTCTGGTAACTTCTTTGATGCCATAGGGTGCTAGTAAAGCCATCATGGCGTTGATTTTCTCGGAATCACCAGTAATTTCTATGATGATAGAATCTTCGGCGACATCTATAATACGAGCCCTGAAGAGATCCGCTATCTCTATAACTTCGGGTCTATGATTTTTGCTTGAAACTTTGATGAGAGCCAGCTCTCGGTCTACAAAACTCAAAACACTAAGGTTGGTGATTTTGATGATATTGATCAGTTTGTGTAATTGTTTTTGGATTTGTTCAGAGTCCTCAAGGTTGGTGACTATGATCATACGGCTGAGACCCTCTGATTCACAGGGTCCTACGGTTAGGCTCTCTATGTTATAACCGCGTCTACTGAAGAGCCCTGCAATGCGAGCCAAGACTCCAGATTCGTTCTCCACTAAAATCGAAAGGACATTTTTCATGGCTTAGGATACCTTATCTATTAGCTTAACTCTTGTTTGATGTCTTTCACCCAAAAATTCTGTTTGGAGCCAAGTATCTAGGATGGCTATAGCTTCTGGGACACTGAGGAATCTAGAACCCAAGACAAGAATATTGGAGTCATTATGTTCTCTACTGAGTTTGGCATAGTCTGGATTAGGACAGAGAGCAGCCCTAATACCCTGATGACGATTAGCAGCTATGCTCATGCCTATACCTGAGCCACAGATCAAAATCCCTCTACAAGAGTGTTCTAGCACATAAGCTGCTACTGTATGAGCATAGTCTGGGTAGTTTACAGACTCATCAGAGTTACAACCAAGATCTATAACTTTGTAGTTTTGGAGATATTGTTTTAGTTCTTCTTTGAGCTTGAAACCCGCATGGTCAGAAGCTATCACAATAGTCTGAAGGTCTATCATTTGACTAATTGTCTAAGTTCTTTGAGTCTGGCTTTGAGGCTGGAGTCTAAGACTTGACCTGAGATATCTAAGCGGTAACCTGCTATAAGACTGGGGTCTAGTGAATTAGATATCTGGACTTTTGTTTGGAGCTGAGCTTCTAGCTGAGAACTTATGGCGGCTAGCTCAGTCTGGGACAGCTCTCTAGCGCTGCTCAGTTCTACTTTGGATATACCTTTGTGTTTATAATAAGCTTCTCTATAAGCGGCTCCTAGCTCTACTACTATGCTAAGTCTTCTGCGTTTAGCTAGGACTTGAAGTAGGGACATAGATTCTTTGGAGATAGTTGAAGCAAAACAAGTTTCTAGGATCTGTTCTTTGTGTTGGAGACTGGGATTAGCCATCAATCTGCTTAGTTCAGAATCTTCAGCAAAAGATTTGGAGATTAGATCTAGTTCTTCTAATAATTGTTCGTCCAGCCTAATCTGGGCTAGGGCTTCAGCATATTTGCGAGCTATGCGAGATGGGGATTTGTGTTTCATTGGGGGCTGATCTTCAGCAAAGCTTTATCTAGACTGAGTTTGAGGCTTTTGTCTACGGCTTTACTGTTTTGGGGGTCTTTAAGTATGTCTTCGCTCATGGAGAAAGCAGCATCTATTACTTTTTGTTTGATGGATTGGAAGACTAGATTTTTGCTTTGTTCTATATCTTTTTGGGCAAGTTCTCTCATCTGAGATATTTGTGTTTTACTCTCCCAGAGTATTTGCTCACGGATTTGTTTGGCTGTTTCTTTGGCTTCTTCAAGGAAGTCTTTGGCTTCTTGTTTAGACTTAGTTAGTTGAGCTTCTAGCTTTAAGAGCTTCTCTGCAGCTGCTTTTTGGGCTTCTTCGAGGCTGAGTATCTCTGCTTTGATGCGCTCAGCTTCTTTGCGGCTAGCTTTGCTGATAAAAGGCAAAGCCCAGAAAATCAAGACGGCTAAAATTATCAGAAAATTAATGAGATTACTCTCTAAAATTAAGTCTTTCAGTTCCACCTAAGCAGCCACCTTTTCTTGGGAGACTATGGAAGAAACTATAAGTTCAGAGATTTCTTTGATGGCTGGGTCCAAATTCAAGAGGACTTGATTTCGATCGGCTTCTAGCTGGCTCAGAGAGCTGTTTCTCTGTTGTTCTAGTTCAGAGTTAATCTCAGAAATAAGCTTAGTTCTAGTTTCATTGGCTTCGAATTTGGCGCGACTAATGAGTTCAGAGGCTTGCTTTTGGGCTGATACTATCTCTGGGTCTTCTCTTAGTAGAGAGATTTTGTGTTCTAGTTCGGCGATAAGAGCTTGGGTTTTTTGTTTGGTCTGAGAGATGGAAGTCTCTCTCTGACTAAGTTTCCTGCCAATCGGACCCCAGAACACTAACTGCATGAGCCCCAAAAAGACGAGGAAGCTCAGCCCAAAAAACAATGCGGTGAAATCAATAGAGACCATTATGCGATTTTGCCGAAGATCATGAAGGAGACTAGCCAAGCAAGAATACCTAGAGCCTCAGACATACCAGCAAAAATGATGGCATTGGTGAAGAGGGCTCCAGTATGCTCTGGCTGACGCGCTGCACCTTCTAACATTTTGGCGGCTACATTACCAACCGCAATGGCTGGACCAGTAACGCCAAGAGCCGCAAGACCCGCACCTAGGGCAAGTCCAAGAGTATCGAATGATGATTGAATTTCTGTCATAAGGCCAAAATTATAGCAGAAGCTTTAGGCTCTTCTTAACCAAAGCATAACCTTCATCTTGTTTTATATTTCTAAGGAGTATTTCTTAATGCCAGCATCATCTTTTTCTATGCCATCCTATGGCAAATTTCCAGAACTACCCAAACTTGGCGGGCCCTTGCATGGCGCTATCACAAATGATCAAGTGGCCGGAAATAGTTTTGGAGAGACGATGCTCTCTATGATAGGTAAAGCTAATGAGACTATGTCCAAACCAGAGCAACTATCTATCAGAGCTGTAACGACTGGTGATGTAGATATACATGAAGTTATGATAGCCCTAGGTAAATCAGAAGTGGCATTTAAGTTAATAACTGCTGTTACCCAAAAAGTAGTGGGAGCAGTGGATAAATTAACAGGTATGCAGATTTAATGGGCATAAATTAAGAAGGTGCTTTAATGGGTGGCGAAGTCTTAGATACAAATCAAACAAATTTGCCAGCTAATTCTGAGCAAGATTTGCCGCCAGCAACTACGGCTAGTTTTATTCAGGATATTTTTAATGACCCCCAAAAAAGACTCTATGCGATTATCGCAGGGGTTTTAGTTGTGGGTCTTATTATCGGAGCTATTTTCTTTTTTAATAAAGGTTCGGGAGATCAAAACAAAGGTAAGCCAGTAGTTCTAGTTCAAGAACTAGATCAATCTAGGGCTTTTGAGATAGTAGCGAAACTCAAATCCGTGAACATAGATGCCAAAGTTAATCCTAGTGAGAAACCGGGAGAATACAATATTACTGTTTATGAAAATGCCATAGAAACCGCTTACCTAGCTCTTTCTAGGACTAATCTACTTGAAGATGAAGGTTATGGACTTTTTGATCAAAATGATTGGGCAGCTAGCGACTACGATAAACGCATCAAACTTAGCCGCGCCATTAATGGAGATCTCTCTCGCATCATCAGTCGCATGGAGGGATTGCGCACAGCTATAGTCAGGGTCAATATTCCAGAGCAAGAAATGTTTACTGATGTCAAAGCCGTTACTACGGCTACTGTTCAGATCGAAATGGAGAATGATGCTGATGAACTTAGTAAGACGCAGGTTAAGGGCATAGTCAATATCCTAAGAGGTTATGTCCCCAATTTAGCTAAAGATCAAATCTCTATAGTCGATACTCAGGGTCGCAATTATAGTAGTTTCAAAACAGAAGATGATGCAGAAGCTGATGATTATATCGAAGAAGTAGAAAGAGTCAATAAATCTATAAGCAAACGCATAGAAGGCTATCTAGATGATGTGCTTGGACATGATAGATACAAAGTTAGTGTGAGCGCGAAAATTTCTCGTGAAAAAATTGAAACACAAGCCACCAAATACAGTCAGGGAGCGGTAGGTGCAAGACAGACAGCCAAAGAAGAAATGAACAGCACTGCGAATGCAGGTAATGGTAAGAATTACAAACAGACTAATAAAAATGAAACTCTCTATCCTAGTTTTGAGCAACAAAATGTAACTTATTTACCGGGTAGAGTGACTGATGTTAGTGTGGCTTTAGCTGTAGACAAATCAGTGCCCGCAACAATGTCATTGAAGCAGCTTCAAGAGAGTGTCGCAGCCATAGTGGGTCCTAGCATCCCTGTTGAGAATATTAAACTTACAGTAGTAGACCTCTACACCAAAGAAGACCAAATCATAGAAGCCCAGAAACCCAAAGGTTTTTGGACTTTCTTGACTCAAAATAGTATTTGGGCTTGGTTGGGTAAAATTGCACTAGGTGTAGCTGCTCTTTTTGTTGTCTTGGTTTTATTGATAGTAGGTCTTAATGTCATAGGTTCTGGGAACCGCACTAAGACTGAGACTGACCCTAATCTCGCCAAAGAATACGAAGAGCTTTTTCCGGTAGGAGCTGATGAAGCTTATGCCTATGATGATGATTTTGGAGAAGCTGATGCTATGGCTCAGCAAGAAGCTCTGCTTAAAGAAATGACCAAACCAGCTCCTAATGCGGCTCCTAATGGTCAGCAAACAGAGTTTGATAATTTGCTTAGTGGTTTGCAATCCACTGCTCAAGCTCAGCCAGATATCTTAGCCAAAAAAATTCAAGTTTGGTTAGATGAAGATTAGAAAAAAAAGGGTGGGGAGCTTGTGACTAAAAAAATTAAAACCTTAGCTTTGATACTAAGATCTTTGCCTGAAGAAGTTCAGTCACTGATCTATGAGCGCCTATCTCCAGAAGTCGTAGCCAAGGTTGCAGCTCTAGAGTTAGATGATCAAGATCAGCTCAGTGACGAGGATTGGAATGCTTTTTTGGATTCTTGGTCTGAGTTCAAAGAGATTATTCAGAATGTACGCAAAGAAGCATCTAAGAGTACTTTGTCTCAGTTGTTAGTTAGAGAGAGAAGCAAAGTTAGAGAGTATCTGGAGTATAAACAATCCGCTCGTAGAGATAGACCGAAGCTTAGTTCCTCTATAGCTAAAGTTATAGATAGATATATAGGAGTTTAAATTGGCACTTATCAAAGCAAAAGTCTTGGAAGCTAAAACTACTACTGTAGAGTGGACAGAAGAAGCTTTGGATATGGATGCTTTGAATGCCACTCAGCAAGAGGCTTCTGGTATTATTGCTGCTGCTAAGGCTGAAGCGAAGATCCAAGCAGAGGCTATTCTTGCTGAAGCTAGGCTTCAAGCCGAAGAGATTTTCAAAGACCTAGAAAAACAAAAAACTCATTTGGAGGCAGAAGCTAGAAATATAGCAAAGCTAAAAGAAGAAAGTCGCCAGCAAGCTTATGCAGAGGGACTTGGCGAGGCTGAAATGCTGAGAGATGAGTTTTTGACTATACTTGCAAGTTTTCAAACAGCCAAAGAAAAACTACTCAAAGAAGCAGAAGAAGAAATTGGAAGTATCGCAATGTTAGTGGCTGAGAAGCTTCTAGCCTCTGAAATCAAAAAAGACAAAACAAGTAAAGGGCTTCTAACCAAACAAATTCGAGCAGCTATAGCAAAAGTAGTCAAGGGATCTGGACTCGTTAAGGTAAAGATAGCTACTGCAGATATGCCTGCTGCCAAAGCCCTCAAAAAAGCCCTAGAAGCAAGTCTAGATGAGGGTATTAGCCTTTATTTTGAGGCTGATGAGACAGTGGAGCCAGCTAGTTGTATTATAGAGACAAAAGGCGGCAGATTTGATGCTCGTTTTAAGACTCAGCTTAAGGTTATTAGATTTGCTTTAGAAAAGCATCTTGCTAAGCCCTTGTTGGATTTGGATGAGCGCTACCCGGAGACAGAAGAGATGATAAGCCCAACAACTCTAAAGGAACCTAGTAAACAAGACCTTGAGGCTTTAATGCAAGACCTTGAATCGGGTCAGTTTTTTGCAGATGATGAAGAGCTTAAAGCCAAAATGGACGAAGATTTTGAGGATGATGATCTTCTTGAAGAAGATGATGAAGAGGAAGATGAGATTCCTGACGAAGATTTAGATGATTATGGTGCTGTTGATGAAGATCTTTTGTTAGAAGAAGAAGAGGTTGATGATGATGCTCTTTTTGCTGAAGATGAAGATGAGCCAGAAGACGAGAGATTTCCTGAATATTAGAGTTAGCTGATCCTAACTTGCTATAATGAGTTGGAATGACAAGTAGCATAGAAGTCTCTGTTAGAGCAGAATATACCCCAAACCCCAATAGCCTGAAATTTATAGTGAGTGAGTCTCTTTATCCTTTTATGGGTTCTTTGACTTATGCTTCTCAGTCAGAGGCTGAGTCAGCGTCTAATTTATTAGCTGTCCGTTTATTTGATGTAGAAGGTGTAACTAAAATTTTTATTATGTCCAATTTTGTGACTATAGACAAAACAGAAGAAATTAACTGGAAAGATATACATCTAGAGATCAAAGAAATCATCAGAACTAATCTCAGTATCATGAAAGACTGGGCTCAGGCTAATGCTCCAGCACCGAGTGCAAATAAATTAGATGATAGTGATGCTAGAACTCGCATAGAAACTGTGCTTGATAAAATTCGTCCAGCTTTGGTTTCTGATGGAGGCAATATCGAACTTGTAGATATCGTAGAGGGAGATGCTCGCCTGAGGATGGTGGGAGCTTGCGGGACTTGTCCTAGTTCTTTGATGACCATGAAGATGGGCGTAGAACGCGCTCTCTTAGCGGAAGTTCCAGATATAGTCCAGTCAGTAACTCAGGTGTTTTAGTTTGCTTGAACTAAAGTCAGTTAAGATTTTTCGTAAAAACCAAAGTCAAGATTTTAGACTTGGGCCTTTGAGTTTTAGTCTAGCTGCCTCTGAGTGTCTGGCTTTGAGCGGAGCTAGTGCTAGTGGCAAAACTAGTATTCTTAAATCTATTAATAGGTTAATAGAAATAGAATCTGGTGAGATTTTATTTGAGGGTGTCTCTATTAAAGACTATCCACTGAGAGAATTACGCAAACAAATCTCATATATGTTCCAAAGAGGTTTACTTTTCCCTCATCTTAGTGTCTACGAAAACTTGAGTTTGCCGATAAGCGAAGATTATCCCAAAAAAGATCTTGCTCTTAGGGTTAAGAGTTTATTAGAAGCTTGCGGGCTAGAACCTAGTCTCTATGTGGATCGTAGACCTCATGAATTATCGGGCGGGGAGTTGCAGAGAGTGAGCTTGGCTTTATCTCTTGTGCATAGACCTAAGCTTTTAATTTTAGATGAGCCTTTTAATGCTTTGGATATGCAGAATAAATTTCAATTAATTGACTATCTTAAGAGACTTAGGGCGCATTTTCGAATGAGTATTTTATTAGTCAGTCATGATATTTCTGATGCTCATTTGATGGCAGATAGAGTTCTTAAAATAGAAGGAGGCAAACTTGTTTAGATTTTTGCTTTTGTTCTTATTATTAGGGCTTCCAGTTAATGCAAGTAAACTACTGGTAGGTTCTAGAGATTTTCCTGAGTCAGTTCTATTAGCTGAGATACTTAGTAGTGCGATTGAAGCGAATAGTGATATCACAGTAGAACGCAAATTCCATCTAGGTGGAGTTAAGGTCTGCATTAGTGCTATGGAAAATGAGCTTCTAGATATTTATCCAGACTATAGTGGTTCTCTTATGCATAATCTGCTTGGGGAGAAGGATTTGGAGGAATACTACCGGGATTATCTGAGAAGCGCATTAGAACAAAATTATAATTTTATTATAACAGAGAGTCTTGGCTTTGATAATAATTTTGTTTTGGTTACTACTAAAGCTTTGGCTGAGACTTATAAACTCAAGACACTTTCAGATTTAGAGGCATTGTTGATAAAAGAACCAGCACTCAGTCATAAACTAAGAGTCGGCTTCAAGCATAGTTTTATAGCAAGACCAGATGCTTATAAACAACTACAAAAAATTTATAATTTTAATTTTACTCACTTGCAAGCTCTTGAATACAATATTGCTTATGCTCAGCTTAAAGCAGGGCGCTTAGATCTGATAGATGCTTTTTCTACAGATTCGCGTTTATTAGATCAGGATTTGCAAGTTTTAGTAGATGATAGGCATGCACTTCTAGCTTATGATTCGCTTTTTGTCTTACGCAAAGAAATTTTAGAGCAGCATCCAGAACTTCAAGCTGTCTTGAAGGCATTGGAGAATAAACTTGATAATCATAAAATCCTAGAACTCAATGCTAGAGTGGCTTCTGGGCAGAGTTATCAAGAGGTTGCAAGAAGTTTTTTGCAAGAGTTAGATTTTCAGACTAAGCCCTCGAAGATAGAAATTCAATCTCGTTTGGAGCAAGATCTAGCGATGTTAGTTAAATCCCTTAAGCAGCATTTGTTTTTGAGTTTTTCGGCTTTAGCTCTAGCAATTATATTTGGTTTGCTGTTGGGCGTCTTGATCAGTTATCAAGAGAGTTTGGCTAAAGTAGTTCTTGCCTTAGCGTCTGTTACTCAAGTAATACCGAGTTTGGCTTTGTTAGCTCTCCTCATACCCTTTTGTGGACTGGGTTACAAGCCAGCGATTATGGCTTTGTTTATTTATGCTCTTCTGCCCATCATCCAAAATACTTATACTGGCATCAAATCTATAGCGCCAGAATATCTAGAATTAGCAGAGTCTCTGGCTCTTAGTCCTTGGCAAATACTCAGTCAAATCAAACTAGCAATGGCTCTTCCTCAGATCTTAGCTGGGATTAGAACTAGTGCTGTGGTTTGCATTGGAGCTGCGACTCTAGCTACTTTTGTTGGCGGTGGTGGACTAGGAGATATCATCAAAACAGGGATAGACCTGAACAGTAACTATCTAATAGTCTTAGGGGCTTTGCCTGCGGCTCTTTTGGCTTTGTTATTGAGTTTATCGTTATCGTGGTGGGAGCGTTGCTTAGAGTCACGATGGCGATTAGGATCTTAGCTCTTTGATAAGAATCAGGAGTCTGTCCATATGGTCCCTTGTTAGAGGCTTGCCATCCCACTGCTTGGATATTACGAGCTGACTAGGATCTAAGCCACAGGCTTCAAGGACTTCAACTAAGACTCCTGTCTTATTTAACTCCGTTTTGATCTTAGAAGGCAGGCTAGTTATTTCACCTAAGACGAATGCTATTACGGCATTAATTAGATTGGGATCGGGATTGAGATAGGATTCCGGAGGTGAAACTGGAGATTGTTGTTTAGTAGAAGGACTTCTATCTCTGGTCCACGGGCTAGCAGTCTTATTTCCTGTGGGGCTGATGCTTTCCATCCAAGAATTTGGAATCAAGTAGTCTGTCTCTCGGTCGAGTTCGGGAAGTAGGAAATCACCAGACCTTAGTCCCTCTTCAGCCATCCTTAAGGTCTCCTGCCTAAAAGCCTCATTGGTCCTGAAGCGAGGTGACTCTGCTCTTGCTTTCAATACAGTAAGTAGTGGAACCATATAGGGGCGCGCTTTACGAGCAGCCTCCAAGGCTTCTACTAGAAGGTCTGCATCTTTTAGTGCGGCATTTGGAAGTAACCACATGAATACTGTGCCAGACCTTAATCCATCTATAGCCATAGCTAGGGTCTCCTGCCTAAAAGTCTTATCGTTCTCGAAGCGAGTGGAGTCTAATCTTGCTTTTACTACATCAAATAGTGAAATCTGATTGGGATGCGGCCTATTGAGAGCATTGGTGAGAGCTTCAACTAGGAGGTCTTCAGCCTGTAGTGCGGTTATGATTCTAGGTGAAAGTGAGGAAAAGTGTCCGAAGAATTCCGGAGTCTTGAATCCCTCTACAGCCATCCTTAGTGTCTCCTGCCTAAAATCCTTATCGCTCTTGAAGTGAGGGGAGTCTAATCTTGCTGTTACTATAGCAGCGAGTGAAGCCTTCTCGGGATATGCTTCGAAAGAAACTGTCAAGGCTTCAACTAGGTGGTCTTCAGCTTGTAGTGCAGCTCTGATTGCATCTGGAAGTGAGCTACTAAATAATTGGCCAGACCTGAATCCCTCTACAGTCATCTCTAGGGTCTCCTG
>CAZASO010000006.1:0-33201 GCA_964487825.1 uncultured Gammaproteobacteria bacterium | reverse complement strand
ATGCCTAAAGTGTGAGCGCATAGTCCTCTAGTCTATAACCGAGATACCGAGCCAAAATGATTATTTATCGAATCTTCCTATAAAGCACTAGGTAAACGGCTTTGAAAGCTTAGCTGAGTACTTGCTCTTAGCCGTAGCGAGAATCTGTGTGAGTACTAGCGCAGATTAGCGAAGAGCCGAGAGAGCTAGCGACCATGGCGAGGGGCGAAGGACCCTGAGTTCAGCAGCCATGAGCGTTTTGCGTAGCAAAATGCCATGTGCTGGTGCCGAGCCGAATGGGCGCGTTAGCGATGAGGTGATGAGCTTAACTGCGCTTGTGCGAAGCCAGCTCGAGCCTAGGCTAAGTAGCAAGTGCTCAGCTAGCTACAATGCAGCGAAGCACAACACAGCAGATGAGTTGCAAGACAGCGAGCGTAGATGAGTTGCAAGACAGCGAGCATTAAGCTTCTGCAATAATGCCAAAACTTGCGATTAACAATAGACTGAAAAAAAATATCAAATAAAAAACTATATTCTCAAAAAGAACCGAAACATTGTCTTTGCTCATTATTTGGTCTCCTTAGAAAGTTCTTCTGCAACATGTCCCTTGAAGTCTTCAATCCTAGACTTGAAATCAGCCAGTTGCACTTCTGACATCCAAAAACCTCTAAGTCTATTTTTAGGAACAGATTTTTTGATGACTGGTGGTCTTTTGCCAAGAAGTCTTTCACGGCAGAACTTATTACCCTCGCGGAAATGACAATCACCTATTTGGCAACCCATAACTATAGTGCCATCAGCACCTGCTTTGAAGGCAGACTCTATCATGCGGGGTTGTATCATGCCGCTACAAGGTACTTGTATAACCTGACAGTTAGAGACTCCTTTGAGTTTAGTAGTCTCTTCTAGTTGCCCATCGAGGTTTACGCTACGACGACAAGCGATAACTACTATTTGAACTTCTTTTGCTGATTTGCTTGTAGTGCTTTCTGCCATAAAATCTCCTAAGCTTTTTGTAGAGCTATCCTTATATCATCCATCACAACAGGAGACCTTAGAGTTGGTATCTCTATCGCATCAAAATTACAAGCTCCAACACAGAGTCCGCACTCTGAACAGCGGTCACTGATTACGACTGCGATTTCTTTGTATTTGCTGCCATCAGTTCTAGGAGCCATATAAATAGCTTCGTAAGGACAATCTATAGAACAAAGTTTGCAGCCAACGCAGTGATCAGAGTCTACTAAAGCTGGTTCTCTATCCCCTCCATCAACAAAGTTGGGCAAGAGCACTAAGAAAACTGTCAGGGCTACTATAAACAAAACCGTAGCTAAATTACCAAGATTATCCATCAAAGGAAATAACCATAAGTAGAACCAATCCATAGCAAAATACTCTGGGACCCGCGTCATAACTGCTTCTGGACCTGAGTTCGCTGGATAGAGCCCCGCTACCACAAGCACTATTCCCATCAATAGAGATCCTATGCCCCAAGAGACATTAACGACTGGTCTAGAAATACGCATATAGTGGACCCACAACATCACCAGCAGAGCGAAAGACATTCCTGTATGTAAAAAGAAAGCCATGGACATTGTGTAATTGGAAATGACATCATCATTGATAAAAGCATGAGCCATACCGGGTCCTATCAAAGGAATAGAATTCAATAAGTCTGCTAATTTCATGACTATAATATATGAACGCTCGTCCCAGACTAGGATATAGCCAGAGATGCCTATGATGGTCATCATAAACAATAAAGCGATACCAGAATACCAAGCAATAATACGATACTGACGGTATCTATCCGTAAAATAAACTCTAAGAGCGTGCAATAAAACTGCTATGAGCATGCCATCAGCAGCATAGCGGTGTATGCCTCTGATCATGTCACCAAAAGCGACTTTGCCAGTAATATATTCAACTGATAAATAAGCACCCTCTAGGGTTGGCATATAGTAGACAAAAAGTAAAAGTCCAGAGAGTAATAAAACCCAGAGAAAGAAATTAGGAACAGCACCATGATAGTAGAGTATGTTCTGCTCGGATCCAAAGATGCGATTAATAGCATCCTCTATCCTGAGAAATAATTTTTGCCCTTGTCTTACTATTACACTAAACACAATCACTCACCTCATATTGCTCTTTTGCTTTTCTAGTCGCAATAAAAATACTAAGCCCAGTAGAAAGCAGAGCCACACCATAACAAACAGAATAAGCAAGAGTACTAATCTTGATATGCTGCATAGGATCTATTTTGAAACCAAAAACTTGAGTTAGACTATTTATAATCTGAATATTATTGAGACTGCCTTCGTCGAAATAAGATTTATCAGCACCAAGTAATTCAAAATATCCCATTAAGGTAAACATTAAGCCAAAGACAGCCAAGTTCGCCAAGGCTACTAGGGAGGCTATTATAATAAAATTATTATCGCTTTTTTTATTAGCTGACATTTGAACTCCTTGTTTTATCTTGCGCCTGAGTTTGAGAAGAATATTGGGGGTCTCTTGCGTATAAATATTCAAAAATTCCCCATTGAACTCTTAGATTAGATTTTTGTTTTTCTTCTGCATAAATGCGGTAAGCCATATAAATCAAAGCCAAAATGAAAAGAAGAAAACTCAAAGCTGAAATAAAAAAACCTCGCCCTAGATCCCCTGATTGGAAATATTCATCTGCATTAAAAAATCCAGATAGCGCAAAAGTGGCTAAAAGAAAAACTGAAGCGTAAGTCCAAGAAAAATTCTTCACGACTTCGTAGTCTCCTTAGTTAAATTGCGCTCCATAGCTAAAACCAAAAGATGTAAGAGAGCAAAGCCTCCATAGAAAATCCACATACGCCCCCAAGGTCCATCAGCAAACATAGTGTCTTTGAGTAGAGGCTCTAAAGCAGTCAAAGCAAAATATGGCACGGTATGGATACGAGATAAATAGAGCAACATGAACAGAGTGTAGAGAGAGAATAGCTTCCAGCGATTACGGCCCCTCTGAAGCTCTGAAAAATAAATACCTACCGCAACTATCATAGTACTAGCAAAAATCCAGTAGGGTGGGTCTGTATTGATGTTGGCAATATTCATAATAATGAGAGCAGAGAAGGCTATGGTATTGAGGGCTCCCATAATACAAAGAGACATGATGATAGGTCGTCTCCAGATCTTCGTTTCTTTGCCAGTATCAAAGAAAGGTACAGAGAGTACAGTAAGAGGTATAAGCATCGTGATGAAAGTAGCTAGGACTGGCTCTATGTATTTGTACATCTGATAAAGAGCCAAGAAATACCAATCCGAAAGTATAGGCAAAGGTGTTACAGAGGGATTAGCACGAGCACCCATCTCTGCAGGAAACACTGTAGCCGCCGCAGCCACCATGGCTATAACAAGGAAACCCTCTGACCAAGGGATATTGAAGCGTTTTTTCTTGTTGCTATAAAAATACAACTCCACTACGATAATTCCCAAAGTAGAAAGAGCCATATGCATAGAGTAAAACCTTGTGATAGTAGCTTGTCCTATCGCACTACCTCCTAGAAGGATTTGCTGAGTCACCATACCCATATTAAGGTTGATGTATTGGTTGAGTAGTTTCATATCCCAGAGCACTCCGACTCCCGGCAGGGAAGTAGGGACTCCTAGCTCTAGAAGCTTCTTGACGACTGTATCTCCCAGAAAAGCTAAATTGAGACCAAACTGATCCATATAGCCGGGGAAGGTTGCAAAAACTTTGGTAGCCCAGAAAGCTCTTTGGTTCCAAATCAGTAGATAACCTGAAAGACCAGAATAAAAACCTAAAAGCAGCAAGAAAAAACAAATCCATAAATTTAGTTCTCTATTGCCTTTGTAGTCCGCGCAAATAAACATACGATACATCTTCATAGTACAAACCACTATAAAAGCATCTGCTGCATATTTATGCATGCCTCGTATCAACCAACCGAAAGGGATATGTTCTTGGATGATGATGATACTATCGTAAGCCTCATCCATGGTAGGGATATACCACATCACCAAAATCAAACCAGAAAGAACAGTGAGCATCCAAGTGATCCACTGGAGAGGACCAAGTTTGTACCAAACATTGTCTCTTTGTTTATCGACAAAACTTTCATCAAAAAAATCTATATTTTTGATTTTGGCTTCAATGAATTTAACTAATTGCTGAGCTATCGCTAACATGCTTAGGATATACCTCCTGACTCAAGACTACTAATAGATATAGTGCCTTCTTTGACCTCGAAATTAAACTTAAAGGGAGACCTAGGAGCTGGTCCTGATACGACTTTGCCTCTGCCTTTGGTGTCTTCTTGCATAGGATCGTAGACAGACAAATGACAAGGACAAGCAAAAACTTTTTGACCGGGTTTGGGGCTGTAGTTATAACCAGCAGCAACCTCAGCTTCTACTGGAACGAAATTGAAAACACAACCTAGATGCGGGCAGACTCTACTAAAAACTACAAAATCAGGAACACCATTAGTACTAGTAGTAAGCCTAACAACAGCTCCAGGTATGGTTTTGATCTGTTCTCCTACCGCTGTATACTCACGATTGGTCTCTTGAAACATAAAATATTTGAAGGACCAAGGCTCCGAAAAATCTGCAACAGGAAACCTAATAACCTCTACTGGAGAGGGTTTGTCTGGTCTCTTAAAAACTTCAGCCGTAGCCAAAGGACCAGAAGTAGGTTTGAGATAGCGAACAAAAGGCGACATCAAAAAAGCTGCAAAAGAACCAATCACGGGTATGGCTAACAAAGCTTTGATAAAGTCTCTTCTATCAAACTGATTACTCATAATTATTTGGCTTCTCCTAGTTTGGCTTTATATTCAGCGATGCGCTGACGGCCTTGATCTAATCTGAAAATCTCTTGTGAAAAAGCAAACTGACGAACATAATTCACAAGTTTCCATCTAAGCTCTTCATCAAAAGCATAATGTAAATCATAATCATAACGGTCTTTCCATGCAGGCATGGCTGTCCAAGGAATACCATTGGAGATTTCATCGAAGATTTTATTGTCAGAACGAGTATAAAGTCTACTAAACATATTGAAGTCAGCAGGTTTGGGTTCTAGTGATTTGTGTAGAGGACCATCTCCATCACCTCTAGTACCATGACAAACAGCACAGTTCGCTCCAAAGATTTTGTCCATCTCGGATAGAGCCTCAGAGTTCAAAGGAAAATAACCTAAGACTTCTGATCTAAGATACATAAGCACATCCCATCTTTGATCTCTAGTGAGAGTATCTCTAAAGCTCGGCATACCTTTGGAGTTGCCCCGAACTATAGTCAGGTATTGATCTTGAGGGCTACGAGTCCTGAGATAATCTTTAGTAAGGATGCGGTCTGGAAGTCCAGCACTAGTAGCATGACAAGCAGCACAATGTTGTTTATAAATTTCTTTGCCCTTGATGATGGAAGGATCATAAGCTGGATAGCTTAGATCTTCTGCGCTAGCTTTGGGATCCAAGAGTACTTGCTGAAGTTCTTTGGTGCGCCCTGATTTGTTGGGGTCATAAGAAGAACAAGCTCCCAACATAAAAGCCACTAGGAGAGCGGCAGAGAGGAGTTTGAGTTTAGTGTGTTTCATTTTAGTAGCCATAAAAAGGTATCCAACTAATAGCAGCCCAGACTATAACCAAGACATAGAGAACGACTAAAAACAAAGGTGGTTTATGGTGACCAACTCTGTACTCTTCTGTAGGTAGGGCTCCTCTAATAAATTCTTTGGGCACTCCTCTTCCTGTATCCAGATCTATTGGCGACATCTCATCCATAGTTTATAACTCCATCATCTCCAGTTTTGATTCTTCAAGATTAGTGAATTGTCCGTGATCCATAGCCCATTTGGCAAAAAGCAAAGAAGTCAAAAAAAAGAACACGCAAGTCAGAGCAAAAGCAGCAAGACTTTCTTTGTGAAAAGTGCTAAGTATCCACTGATGCAAGTAAGCTCTATCTATCATTAGTGACCTGACGCTCCTTCCGTAGATGCCGCTGGGGAAGCGGCTTTGGCAGCTTCTAATCTTTTGAAATTATCTAAGATGCGAGGATCTATAGCAGACTGCTGGTTCCATGCATCCAAATCTATAGACTGATAGGGCTCAATAATAGGTCCGTCTTGGCGAGGCAAGGTTTTGAGGTAAGCCACTAGATACCACATTTGTTGGGGTTCTAGTTTGAGCTTCCAGCGAGGCATGCGAGTCCCCGGAACTCCCTCTGCGACTTTATAGTACCAAGTCTCATTAGTATATTTGAGGAAGAAAGGATTAGAGAAATTAGCTGGTTTCTTGTTCATGGCAAGAGCATTCGGTCCATTACCAAGTCCATTGAGTCCATGACAAACTGCACAATTCTGCCTGAATATACCTGCTCCAGAGTTGGCTGCAGCTGCACTATCTACATTGGGTTTGTGTTTTTTGGAGGCTTCCCAGAGAGCAGTATCAGCTTCTGGATAGAAAGCCTCATAAACAGAGCGATTCGCAGGATCTTCCATCCGCTTGCGGCCTAAGGTTTGGATATAGGCTACAAGAAGTCTAAGGTCTTCATCCTCTAAATAGCTAAAAGAAGGCATGATGGAACCCGGCGTATAATTGCGCGGGGATTTGAGATGCCCTAAATGCCAAGCATCTGGCATCTTGCCACCTTCGTTACTAAGATCTGGACCAGTCCTAGATGTACCTAAGACATTGGGGGTTTCATTAGCATAGTCACCTGCTTGGACTTTTGAGCCAAAATCTCTGTCTTGAGGTCTAACAAACTGAGAATGACAATAAAAACAACCTTCTCTAACATAGATGGCACGCCCTTTACCAGCGTCATTGAGTTGGGTCTTGCCAGCAGCATCTAAGAGTAGCTCCCCATCAGCATTAGTCTGCACATACTCTGTAGCATAGGCACTAGGCTCTGCCTTAAAGACAGCCATATCTGGAATAATTACAGTGACTGTGTAAATAGTAAAGAAAGAAATCGCTACAACTAAAGCGGGAAGAATATAGCCTTTTGCACCAATTTTGTTTTTATCGTCTGCCATTATTAATTTTTCTCCACTGGGACTGCTATCTGCAATTCGGTTTCATCTGAGAGTGAAGGATTATTCATAGTCATGTAGATGTTGTATGCAAAAAGACAACTAGACAAGAACATCATCGCTCCACCAATAGCCCTACAGAACCACATGGGAGCCAGTACTAGAGACCATTGTGCTACTGGATAACCCAAAGCCCAACCTGCACTCTGCTGTAAACCAGCTACAGTTAAAACCAAATAAAATATAGAGAAACCTATAAACAATAACCAATAATGCCATTTGACCAAACGAACACTATAAATGCGTCTGCCAGTAAAACGCTGAACAGCATAATAAACAGAGCCTATAACAAAGAAAGTAAAAGTACCAAGCAAAGCAGCATGAGCATGACCTACAACCCACTGGGTGAAATGGATATACCAGTTGACACCACGAGTAGCTTGAAAGGGTCCTTGGATACAAGTAAAGAGATAGAACAAAGCTCCTGTCATAACAAACCTAAGAGGCATATTAGTACTGAGCATCCACCAACTACCTCTCATAGTCATATAGAAATTAGTGAGAACAGAAATAACTGGGATAACCAAAGCCGCAGAAAAAATTACTGCAAGGGCTTTAAGCCACTCAGGGACTGGGGCCTGCAAAAGATGGTGAGTACCTGTAGGTGCATAGAAAAAAGCTATGGTCCAAAAACCTAGCATAGATAAAGAGTGGCTCCAAACTGGTTTACCGCTCATCTTAGGTAGCATGTAATAAGCGATACCAACACCAAGAACTGTAAACCACATACCGAGTATGTTGTGTCCATAGAACCAGTTCATAATCCCGTCATTAAGACCATCCATGGCAACGAAGGTACGGTTGCCTACCATATAAACAAAAGGCATCCAAAAAAAAGCGCCCATGATATACCAAACTGAAACATAAAGTTTCTTGACTTGGCGGTTTAGGACTGTACGGAAAAGATTATAAGAAAGTAGAATCAGACCAACTATAACCAGAACATCAAAAGGTTCTCTAAGCTCAGCATATTCGCGGCCTTCCGTGTAACCGTTCAGAAGGGAAATCGCGCCAAAAGCCACAACAGCATTCCAAACCCAACAAACAAAATTAGCAAGCTTCTCTGAGTAGAGTTTGGTCTTACAAAGAGCTGGAATCATATATAAAGCTGAGCCTATATTCGCCATAGAAAGCCAGCCAAAAGCGACTATATTTACATGCGCTGGGCGAATACGGGTGAAAGATAGCTGGGGAATGCCTTTGGTGAGATCTGGCGCCGAAAACTCAAGGGCCCCTAGAAGGCCTAGTCCCATGCCAATTACCAGCCAAACTACCGCAGAAAATAGAAAAAATTTGGCTGAACTATTTTCTTCGTTACTAAAAAATTTCTGTAGCATCTTTAAATGAGGTGATAGAACCTAGACCATCATATACAATAAGTGACTCTCTGTCTATAATTGAATTAAGACTTTATGGATAAATTATCACAAGGTTTAACTAAATTATTCGGAAGATCCAAGAACCTTTCTCTTCTCTTGCTGAGAATAATTCTCGCTTATGGTTTTTTTGAGCCAGCTATCAAAAAAATCAATCATTTCGACAACATCATCATATGGTTCCGAGACGGCTTACATTTACCAGCAGCAGAGCTTATGGCTTTTCTTGCAACCACAAGTGAAGCTCTGGGAGTGGCTTTGCTGATTTTAGGTCTGGGAACTCGTTTTATAGCTTTACCTTTAATGGCAGTGATGTTAGTTGCTATTTTTTTGGTACACGGAACTCAAGTATTTGCAGCAAGAGATGGTGGCTTTGAGATAGCTCTTTATTATTTCATGATGCTCTCCGTCTTATTTAGTCATGGAGCTGGCAAATTTAGTTTAGATGAAACTTTTCTCAAGAAATATTTCGGTTCTTAAGAATCCTCAGAAATATTGATGATTTTATCAAAATCAGAGAGAGTCTCTGTTCTATGAGCTACAGCTAATACAGAACATTGTTCTATTTGCCTGTACTCAGATAAGGCCTCTAGTAAAATCTTCTCAGTCTTAAGATCTATTTTGGCAGTGGCCTCATCTAGAACTAAGATTTTGGGCCTAGACACTATGGCTCTAGCGAAATTAATAAGTTGTTCTTCACCACTAGAAATATTAGTAGCTCGTTGCTCCAAAGAAGTATCTAGCTCAATAGCTCTCTCTGACAAGATTTGGATATATGGTTTGGCTAAGTCTAGGTCACAGTGATCTCTATCCAGAAGAATATTGGATTTGAGATCTCCAGCAAAAATATAAGAATCCTGATGTATCACTGCAACAAAAGCCCTGAGTTCTTCTTGAGGAAAATTGCAAATATTAACCCCATTAATCAGAATCTCCCCCCTCTGAGGCTCATACAATCTAGTGAGCAGTTTGACGATACTGCTCTTGCCTGAGCCAGTCCTCCCCACCAAAGCCACTCTCTCAGAGGCTTTGATCGTGAGATTGAAGTTCTCTAAGATCCAATCTGTATCTTCGCTATATCTAAAATAAATATTGCGAAATTCTATAGCAGGGAAGTCTCTGCCATGTATCCTAGCCAGCTCAGTTAAGGATTGAGGTGATTCTGGCTCCCTAATACTCTCTTCTTCACTCAAAAGTTGAGAGACTCGCTCTGCTGCGGTAAAGCCTGCCTGTATGATACTAAACCTGTCACAAAGATTACGGATAGGATCAAAGAGAGTCTGGGCGTATTGGAGGAAGGCTATGATCACCCCAACACTAATCAGAGTGCCGCTCATAAGTATTTCTTTACTAAGAAAAATCAAAAGAGCTACAGCAGCAATCGCGACTAATTCGATAGTCGCAGAGAATGAAGCATCTGCTTTGATACTGTCATCATTGGCTTTGTAATATTGCTTATTGATGGCTGCAAACTTAGACATGCTTTGCTTGCCAGCATTCAAAGCCTGCACTACATCCACACCTATAACTGCTTGCTGCAAAAAAGAATTCAGGCGTGATAGCTCAGACCTCGCTAGTAGATTGGCTTTGCGGAATTGTTCTTGAAAATGCTTCGCGATAAAATACATAGGTAAGAGTAAGAACAAGACAGCTAAACTTAATCGCAAATTCAAGTAAGACATAAAAGCTATAACTCCAATAGCATTCACGATGTCTACAACGATAAGTATCAACCCACCAGCGAAACTATCTGCTAATTGCTCCATATCATTAGTGATGCGGGTTACATTTCTGCCAACAGGAGTCCTGTCAAAAAAAGTCATAGGTAAAGACTCTAGATGCTGAAAAAGTTTGGTCCTAATATCTGCAACCATATGCTGACCAAGGTCGTTGATGGAATAAAGCATATTAATCTGAACATAAAAATTCAAAGCTATCGCAGCAAGCAAAGCAAAAATATAAGGATACAAAGCAGAGAGAAAGGCTGAAAGGCTGTGATAATGAGCAAAAGAACTAATGGGTCCATCTATGGCTTTTTGAATAATGGTAGGTTGTATCGAATAAGCAAGAGAGCCTAAAGGCAAAAACATCAAAATCAACAAAGCCCGTTTATAGTAGGGCTTAATGAAGGGCACTAACAAGGCAAGTAAAGCAAAATTGGTTTGTGATTTATCTTCGTGTCGCATGTTTAGTGTAAGAATCCATAAATAAAACTCTGTCCATTTGCTCTGCCTGACTGGCTTTGTGAGTAATCCATATAGTAGTGAGCCCTTGTCTAAGTTTTTTGATCTTAGCCATAATAAACTCAGCCGTCTGAGCATCAACACTACTAAGAGCATCATCCAAGATGAGAACTTGGGGTTTGCGAGCCAAGGCTCTTGCAATAGCTATGCGCTGTCTTTGACCACCAGAGAGAGTTATGCCTCGCTCACCAATAAGAGTGTCATAAGCTTGGGGTAGATTGGAGATCTCTTCATCTAGGGCAACTAACTCTGCTAGGGCTCTTGCATGCTCCAAACTATCATCATTAGTGGCATAGAGGATGTTTTCTCTAACAGTAGCAGAGAATAAAAAACTTTCTTGAGGAACTATAGAAAACACTGATCTCAAGGATTCAAGACTAATCTTAGTGATATCAAGACCATCTACAAAGATCTCTCCTGCTTGACTATCTTCTAGCCTCATAAGTTTGCGAACTAATCTGGATTTACCAGAACCTATAGAACCAACTATGGCAGTACTAGAGCCAGCCAATATCTCTGGAACTGGATTCAAAGAAAGATAAGGTAGCTGAATGGAACGCTCAAAAGCCCGGATAGAGACAGCATCAGGAGCATCACAAATCTCTGGCTGAATTTGTAGAAGACCTTGAATGCGCTCTCCACTGACTTTGGCTCTGTAAATGATAGTAACCAACCAACCCAAAGTCCCAATAGGCCAGAGCAATCTCTCTATGTATAAACTATAAGCCGCAAAGTCACCAATATTAAACTCGCCTTTATATACCGCTTGGGAACCAAAATACAAAAGGAGTATAAAGCCAGCACTGGCTATCACCCTCATGCAAGGCCCCATAAACGCTCTTGCTCGAACTAGTTTGAGGTAATCAGCTAATAAGGATTGGTTTTGTTTCTGAAAACGCTTCCGCTCAGAAGCCTCTTGGGCATAGGCTTTGATGATATGAATAGCAGAAAGATTTTGTTCTATAAATCTACTAATCTCTGCTAATTTTTCTTGAACTAATTCTTGATAGTCTTTGATTTGTTTACTAACTGCAGCTACTACCAATAAAACTAAAGGTATCAATAATAAAAAACAACTTGTAAGAAGAGCATTAAGCTTAAACATCAAAGGAACTATGATTGCAAAAGCAATAATAGTGTTAAGCAAGTTAAGCACAGCAAAACCAGCCATACCTCTAATAGACTGCACATCATTAGTCATAATAGAGATCAAGTCACCAGCTTGATACTTATTAAAGAATTTAGGCTCAAACCTAAGCAAATGCTGAAAGATATCAGACTTGAGATCATACTCAATCTGTCTCCCCAAGCCAAAAATCAGCCATCGAGAAGCAGTCCTCAATAACGCCATCAAAATAGCTAAAACTATAATTTGAACAACTATTTGATTAATCAACTGACTCTCCAAAGCAAGAATCCGCCCAGAAGTATTTTCTAGAAGATTGATCGCTGAGCGAATAAGTTGGGGTATATAGGCTGATAATAAATTTACTAGAAGTAAAATCAGAAAACCCCAAGCATAAGTAGTCCTATATTTAGAAATGTAACGAAAAACAATCACCAAGCCACTTCCAATACAACAAAAAACAAAATCAAAACAGAGACCCAGCTATTAACCACAAAAAAAGCTTGCTCTATACGACCCTGAGAAACAAGTTTTTGTTCATAGAGTAGAGCTAAGATCACAGAAAGTATAGCTAATTTATAAGCCAAACCTAGAGTCAAAACTTCTCCAGCTAAATACAAACAAATAACCGTTAATAGGTGCATAAACCTAGCAAGCCATATGGCTTTAGCAAAACCAAATCTCTGAGGAATAGAATGCAGTCCCTGACTGCGATCAAAGTCTTGATCTTGAGTAGCATACACAATATCAAAACCTGTAACCCAAAACATAACTCCAAGAGCCAAATAAAGTGGCGCCATATTATCAATACTGCCAGTTATAGCTATCCAAGCTCCTAAAGTCGCTCCCCCCAAAGTAGTCCCCAAAAATAAATGACTTAAGTATGTAAATCTTTTGAGATATGGATAAATAGATACCCAGATAAGAGGAATTGGTGAGAGGATTTGACAGAGCCTAGGCAAGTGCAAAGTCGCATAAATATAAAGGATTAAAGCAAAAAAAATCAAAAGATAAGCTTCTTTCAGAGCAAGCTTGGCAGAAGGAAGCTCTCTAGTTTTGGTGCGAGGATTTAAGGCGTCTATGTCTTTGTCTATGATACGGTTCAAAGCCATGCCCATAGACCTTGCTCCAAAAAGAGCTAGTGAAATCCACACTAGACTGAGAGATAAATGCTGCAAAGAAGGGAACTCTCCTCTCTTAGAGAGGTAATCCAAAGCCAATAAGGCGGAACTTAAAGCAAAAGGCAAAGAAAAAAGCGTATGTTCAATTTTGATCATTGAGCAAGAAAGCTTAATTTTCTGAGTTAAACTTGAAATTTTAGTCAAGATTATTATAAAATACTAATAAGGGCTATATCAGGCTCAAATATAGCATTTTTAGATGAAAATAACCGCAAACGAAGAATATGGACTGAGAGTTATTTTGCAATTAGCGAAGATTTTAGAAAGCAAAAAATCTAAAGGCGAAAGAGACCTAGTAACTCTCTCTGAAATTTCAGAAGCTGAACAAATCAGCAGCGACTATGCTGCTCAAATCTTACTTAAATTAAAGAAAGGCTGCATTGTAGAAAGTGTCAGAGGTAAGAAGGGTGGTTATCGTCTTAGTAAAACGGCTAGTCAAATTGATTTATTAGAAATCATGCAAGCTCTCTCTGACGAAGCCTTCGCTGATGATTTTTGTAACAATCATAGTGGTTCAGTAGAAGTCTGTGCTCATAGCAAAGAGTGTTCTATTAGACCAGTCTGGTCCACTATCTCTAGCATGGTGAGTAATTACTTCAAATCTATCAGACTACAAGAACTTCTTGGCTCCGAGCAAACAGTGCATAGCGAACTAAAGGGAAGAGATTTGTGTCACAGCTAATGGAACTTAATCTTGAAAAACTTAATAGCCAAGATTACAAATATGGCTTCACCACCGATCTTGAATCTGACATCTTCGAGAAGGGTCTCTCTGAAAGTGTAATCAGGCGCATTTCTCAAATCAAAAAAGAGCCTAGTTTTGTCTTAGAATTTAGGCTCAAATCTTACGAACAATTCCTTCGCATGAAAGAACCCACATGGGCTCAAGTCCAATATCCGCCAATAGATTTTCAAAACATTAGTTACTACTCTGCTCCCAAAACTAAAATCAGCAAAAACAGTCTAGATGAAGTAGATCCAGAAATTCTAAGAACCTACGAGAAATTAGGCATCCCTCTTCAAGAACAAAAACGCCTAGAAGGTATTGCCGTAGATGCTATTTTCGATAGTGTCTCTATCGCTAACACTCACAAGAAAGCTCTCGCTGAGATAGGTATAATTTTTTGCTCCATCTCTGAAGCTCTGCAAGAATATCCAGATCTAGTACAACGATACTTAGCTTCCGTAGTACCTAGCTCTGATAATTTTTATGCAGCTCTCAATGGAGCTGTTTTTAGTGATGGAACTTTTGTTTATATTCCACCCAAAACCAAATGTCCCCTGGAACTCTCTACCAACTTCAGAATCAACACCGAAGGCTCAGGACAATTTGAAAGAACCCTCATCATCTGTGACCATGACAGTTATGTATCCTACCTTGAAGGCTGCACGGCGCCTGCTTTTGACAGCAATCAATTACATGCTGCTGTCGTAGAGTTAGTAGCTTTGGATAACGCAGAGATCAAATATTCTACAGTTCAGAATTGGTATGCTGGCGATGAAAATGGCAAAGGTGGGATTTATAATTTTGTTACCAAAAGAGCCAAATGTGCAGGAATTAATTCCAAGGTCTCTTGGACTCAAGTAGAAACTGGTTCTGCTATCACTTGGAAATATCCTAGCTGTATCCTGCTTGGAGACAACAGTGTAGGCGAATTCTATTCTGTAGCTCTGACCAACCATGTCCAGCAAGCAGATACTGGTAGCAAGATGATTCATATAGGCAAAAACACTAAATCAACTATCATCAGCAAAGGCATCTCTGCTGGCAAATCCCAAAATACTTATAGAGGTCTAGTCAAAATCAGTCCTAGTGCTGAGAATGCTAGAAATTATACTCAGTGTGACTCTATGTTAATTGGCTCCAACTCTCATGCCAACACCAGCCCTCACATAGAGATCAATAACAATAGCGCCACTGTAGAGCACGAGGCTTCTACCTCTAAGATCTCAGAAGAACAATTATTCTATCTTCAACAAAGAGGCATCTCTCTTGAAGATGCCTTGTCTGCTATCATTGGGGGTTTTTGCAAAGAAGTCTTTGCTGAATTACCCGGAGAATTTGCAGCAGAAGCAAACCAGTTAATATCTTTAAAGTTGGAGAATAGCGTTGGATAAAAATATATTAGAAATCAAGGGCTTACATGCCAAACTCAAAGACGGCGAAGATATCATCACTGGACTAGATCTCACCATCAAAGCTGGAGAAGTACACGCCATCATGGGACCCAATGGTTCAGGCAAAAGCACTCTCTCCAAAGTCTTAGCTGGGCATCCTAGTTATGAGATTAGCGCTGGGACTGTCTTCTTCCAAGGACGCGATATCACTGAGCTAGAAGCCTCTGAGAGAGCCAATCTTGGACTCTTCCTCTCCTTCCAATATCCTGTTGAGATAGCTGGTGTCAACAACGCTAATTTTCTTAGAATGGCTTACAACTCTAAACAAAAATATCTTGGACTAGCGGAGATGGACCCTCTAGATTTTGATGACTACCTAGAAGAACGAAGCCAAATTCTGAATATGGATCCTAAGTTTCTCAGTAGAGATCTTAATGAAGGTTTTTCTGGCGGTGAAAAAAAGAAAAACGAAATCTTACAACTCTTAGTCTTACAACCTTCTCTTGCTATCTTGGATGAGACAGACTCTGGGCTTGATATAGATGCTCTCAGGGTTGTAGCTTCTGGCATTAATAATTATCGCAGCCCTCAGAACGCCATCTTGATGATCACCCATTACCAAAGGCTTCTAGACTATGTCGCACCAGATTTCGTACATGTCCTCAGTCACGGACGCATTATCAAAACTGGCAACAAAGAATTAGCACTAGAACTGGAGCGCACAGGTTATGAATAAAGTAACTTGCCTTAATGGTTCCTTCCAAGCAGATTTATCTATCTTTCATAACAGCCCCAAAGGCTTATACATAGCGGATCTCAAGAATCTCTCTGGATCTACAATTAACCAGATCTGCACAAAATATTTTGCCAAGGAACTATCGCAAGAAACTCAGGGTTTTCTACTTTATGTCGAAGACCATGCCTTCATAGATATACCCTTACAAATTATTCATGACTCTAGCTCCGACCAGTCCAAGCAAAGCAAGGTACTTATCTATCTAGGTTTAGGAGCCAACCTGAAACTTTCGGTAACAGATAGAGGACCTGAAGATCAGGCTTATTTTAGTGATATCGCCGTAGAAGCCATTCTTGATAAGGGTTCTAGGCTCAAATTAGACAAAATTCAAGATGAATCTAAATTAGCCAGTAGATCTTATAAACTACATGTCCAACAAAAACAAGATAGCTATTTTGAATTCAACGGTTTTGGTTTTGGATCTCAAATTTCAAGAGACGATATAGAAGTAGAACTTCTAGAACAAGGTGCTGAAGCCAATGTCTCAGGACTCTTCATCGTAAATGCTAATCGTGAGTCATATCACAATGTCAGCATCAGACATAAAAGCGGACATACCAAAAGTGAAGAATTATTCAAAGGACTGCTCTATGACAATGCTAGAGCTGCTTTCACTGGACTTATAGATATCAGTAAATCTTGCCCTCAAGTCAAAGCAAGTCAACTCAACAGGAACTTACTACTCTCTCCTTTCGCTCACATGGAGTCTAGTCCTCAACTCAACATACTGTCTGATGATGTCAAAGCCAACCATGGCTCTAGCACTGGCAAACTCAATGAAGAAGAGCTTTTTTATCTACAAAGCCGAGGACTTAATTCAGAAGAAGCCCAAATCGTACTCATGTATAGTTTTTGCAAAGAAATCATCAACAAGGTCGAACTAGAATCTGCTAGAGACTATATCAGCAAACTCGCTGTCAAAAATCTCAGCTCTAATATCAAAGTAAATCTAGACAATAAATCTGTCATCAAAAAATGCCTAACTCATCACAACTAAAAACCATAAGACAAGACTTCCCGATGGTATCGAATTCTGATCTAGTCTATTTAGATACCGCAGCCACCAGTCAGAAACCATATCGCGTCATAGAAAGAATGAATCGTTTTCTCCAAGAAGAGAACGCCACCGTCAGAAGAGGACTATACAAACTTTGCGCCAAATCCACCAAAGCCTTTGACGAAGCGAGATCTAAACTCGCCAAATTTATCAATGCTGCTAGCCCAAATGAAATAATTTTTTGCAGAGGAACCACAGAAGCCATCAATCTAGTCGCAACTTGCCTTGCCAACAGCATTCTAGAAGCTGGAGATGAAATCCTTATCAGCGGACTAGAACACCATGCAAATATAGTGCCTTGGCAACTTGCCGCTTCTAGATGGGCAGACCCGAGCCTCCGCTCAGGGTTAAACCACAAAACCTTAGCGAGTTCCATCAAAATCAGATCCATACCAGTCTTAGATGATGGGAGCCTAGACCTCAATGCTTATGCGACTCTCATCCAAAACCCCAAAATCAAAATCCTAGCTATCTGCCATGTATCTAATAGCACTGGCAGTGTCATTGATATCAAATCCATGATCCAAACTGCCAAAAAAGCAGGGGTCATAGTTCTAGTAGATGGTGCTCAAGCAGTGCAACACATGAAGGTAGATGTTCAAGACTTGGATGCAGATTTTTATGCTTTTTCTGGTCACAAACTCTATGGTCCTACCGGGATAGGCGTACTCTACATGAAAAACACTTGGGCAGAGAGACTCAGCCCATATCATGGTGGCGGAGAAATGATAGAAAATGTTAGTTTTGAAGAAACTAGTTTTGCTTCAGCTCCTTATAAATTTGAGGCTGGCACTCCAGCCATAGTAGAAGCTATAGGTTTAGGTGAAGCTATAGACTATTTGGAAGATCTAGGCATGGATGCTATATCTCAACATGAAGCCCAGCTTGCTGAATACGCTCTGAGTCAAATGCTCAATGTCACTGGTCTTCAGGTCTTAGGTAAAAGCCAAAGCGGAGATTTTTTGTCTGGCAAAAAAGCCTCTCTAATTAGTTTTTATTTCGAAGACATAGAGATTTTTGATCTAGCCATCTTACTCAACGAAGAAAACATCGCTATTAGGGTTGGACATCACTGTGCCCAGCCACTTATGCGAAGATTTGGACTAGTCGCTAGCGCTAGAATGTCTCTTGGGATTTATAATAACGAAGAAGATATTGATCTCTTCGTCAAAGCCCTCAACAAAGTAACAAGGATACTAAGAGCATGAACATGGTACTAAGAGCAGAAGATATAGAAGAGCGTCTCCAAGAACGCCTAAAAGCCGTTCACTTGGTTAGAGCCATAGATCTTAAAGGTGGCAACCACTGGCAAGTAGAAATCTCTGCTGCCGATTTTGAGGGACTTAGCCGAGTCAAACAACAACAACTAGTCTACACCGCACTCTCTGACTACCTTGCAGACGAGAGCATCCACGCATTAGTCATCAAAGTTTTATAAAAAGGAGCAATATGCAAATCAACGAACAAATCCCAGATCAACTCAAACAAGAAATAGACTCTATCATCAAGACCAACAAGATAGTACTTTTCATGAAAGGTACTAAAGATTTTCCTCAATGCGGCTTCTCTGATGCTGTCGTCAAGATACTCAAATTCTATGACCAAGATTTTATAACTTATGACATTCTTAGCCGTCCAGACCTAAGATCTGCCATGAAAATATATTCCGAATGGCCAACCTTCCCTCAGCTTTATATTAACTCTGAGTTTATTGGCGGCTGCGATATAGCCATGGAAATGCATCAAAATGGCGAACTCAAAAAGCTACTGTGAGCAAACCCCCTTCACTACTGGATTATATTCGTTGTTTTGATATAGACGAAAAACATATTTGGCATCCCTTCACTCAAGCCAAGCTTAGTGAAAGTCCACTGATGTTAGAAAAAGCCGAAAAAGAATTCCTCTATGTCAAAGACAAATATGGTAATTCCAAAAAAATCATAGACGGGATATCTTCTTGGTGGGTCAATATACACGGACACTGTCACCCCTACATTAACCAAAAAATCAAAGAACAACTAGATAGTTATGAGCATGTGATTTTTGCCAACTTCACCCATAAAGCCGCTACTGATTTTATAGCCAAGCTACTCGGACTACTACCTCAAGGACTTACTAATAGTGCACAGATTCCTCGCAAACTTCAAAGAGCTTTTTTCTCAGACAATGGTTCTACAGCAGTAGAAGTCGCACTCAAAATCGCCATCCAGTATTTTTACAACCAAGGTCTCTACAATAAAACTAGAGTCATCGCTTTTAATGACAGTTATCACGGGGATACCGTTGGAGCCCTCTCCCTGAGCGGAACTCCCCAGTTTCAGCAAGCTTTCAAAAGCTTAAATTTGGGTTTTGATTTCGTGAGATCTCCCAGCCCCAATCTTCTAGACCAAGAATCCTATCAAGAAGCTAGCGAAAAGACCATCGCAGAACTCAGTCGCTTACTGACTTTACACACCAATAGATATGCCGCCATCATCATAGAGCCCCTAGTGCAAGGTGCTGGTGGCATGAAATTTCATAGTCCTAATTTTCTCAAAGAACTTAGACTACTTGCTGACAGGCATGATGTTCTAATTATTGCTGATGAGGTTTTTGTTGGTTTTGGGCGCACTGGGACTAATTTCGCTTGCGAGCAAGCAGACATAGTTCCAGATCTGCTTTGTCTCTCCAAAGCCATTACAGGAGGCTACCTACCCATGGGATTAACTCTCTGCACAGAAGAGATTTATTTGGCTTTTTATGATGACTCTATTGCCAAAACTTTTTTTCATGGGCATTCCTATACAGCAAATCCTCTTGCTTGCGCTGCTGCCCTAGCCAGCCTAGAACTTTATATCCAAGAGAACAGACTTACTGATGTCTCACTGATTGAGCGGAACATGAAGGATGCCCTGAATAGAGATGAAATTAAATCTAGAGATTCTGTTTTAGATGTCCGCATCATAGGAGCCTTAGCTGTAGTAGAGTTCCATAAGCAAGAAGACCCTCTTTGGGCTCAGAAACTCCAACAAGAGTTCCTGAGAAGACATATTTACCTAAGACCTCTTGGACAAAGCTTGTATTTTCTACCTCCTTATACTATTTCTCAAAAATCCCTGAATTATGTGCTAGAGTCAATGGTCGATATTATAACAAAATTATAATATTATTATAATGAGCGTCCTTAAAATACTAGAACAAGAAAACTCCCAAGCTCTGGCTTTTCTCATAGCAACTCTATTTGCTTTTATCATCACTCCTCTTATCCAAGAAAGAGCTGAAAAATTAGAAATCAACAGACAAACAGAAATCAGAGAACAACATAAACGAACTTCTCTAAAACCTAGACTAGGGGGTATAGCTATTCTACTAAGTTTAGTCCTAACCACTTTACTATATATCGCCATCTATGGTCGCTACACCCCTGCTGGCATCCAACACCTAGAACTCGAAGGAATGGCTCTAGGGGCTTTTGTGATTTTCTTGGTGGGACTCTTAGATGATATTAAACCCCTCTCTCCTCTTAGCAAGCTACTCGGTCAAAGCCTTGCTGCAAGCCTGTCTTGGCTACTCAATGTACGAATAGATTTTTTAGCAAATCCCTTCTTCTATATAGATCATTCTCAAGTCGCGACTTTGGAATTAGATAGTCTTAGTAGTTATATAGTCACTGTAATTTTTTTAGTTAGTATCAGTAATGCCGTAAATCTATTGGATGGCATCGATGGTCTAGCTGCTGGCGTAGCGATTATCGCTTCTTTAGCCAGCGTTGCTATCACCATGAGCCCACTGCTGAATCAGCCTGCTGGAGCGGTTTTGGCAGCAACCATGGCTGGAGCTTGTTTTGGTTTTCTTAGATATAATTTCAATCCTGCTAGGATTTTTCTTGGGGATAACGGAGCCTATCTCATAGGTTTTCTATTGGCTGGTATCTCTTGTATAGGCTTAGTTAAAAAAGTAACAGTAGTCGTCATCTCACCAATATTAGTCTTGGTTTTCGCTCTGCCTATTTTCGATACTTTACTTGCTATCTGCAGGCGAGCCCTCAAAAAACAAGCCATCATGCGTCCAGATCTTGAACACTTACATCACAAGCTCTTAAACTTGGGACTCAGTCAAAAACAAGTCAACTATCTCCTCTATGGCATAACTTTTGTCTCTGCTTTGTTCGGCTGCTCTCTTCTAGGTCAAGACATCGCTTATGATTTTCTGAAATATAGCCTGAGCGTAGTTGGCATTTGGCTGTTTTTTAGCCTAGTCATTAATGCCAAACAACAAAAAATCCCTAAGAAGCAAGACTAGCTCAGACAAAGCTTTTCTTTAGGCTAAACTAAAATTAGTGATGCTCAATCAAGAACTTAAAATCAGACTCCAAGACCCCAGAATTATCCTCAATGAATTCTTCGGTTATGGATCTTTTATCACAGGTCTTATTACAGCAGTCCTCTTGATAAGCGGTCAAGAAGAACTTTACAAAATCTCAAATCAAATTATGCTAGCCTCCTGTGCCTTGCAAAACATACCCCTACTCATGGTTTATATACCTCAATGGAGAGTTCTGATCAGCTCTGGAATTTGTGGCATTATTGTTACTAATTATTTTGCAACCAATCCCATTGGTAATGCTTTTCGTGAAGGGCTTTTCGTAAGCCTCATTAAGATAGATTACAGCTATGAGGCTCTCAACAAATATCACCCAGAACAATACCCCCCAGAAAAAGATTTACTAGGCTCCCATAAACTAAAATATGCCAAAACTATTGTTAGAGAGACTTTCAGAAGATCTTACGAAATGTTATTAGAAATTAAAGCTGGCAATTTCAAAGCTTTCATACATGATGCTATTCGTTCGCAGTTTTTTTCTAGCCTCATGCGCATCATCTCTGCGACACCACTATTTATCATTGCCATCTTAGAACTATCTGCTTGGCTAGGGTTTTGGGAGAAAACTCCTGTCTATATTCAGAGTGCAGAGCTATGGACCACTGTCTCTGTGCGGGCTTTAGCTTTCTCTAGTTTTATCGACGGTCTCTCTAAAATCGCTTTTGGCTTTATGCGAGAAAGTCTCATGATGAGGATAGGCGGTAGTATTTTTGCGGCAGCTCAGTTCTACCTCATGCTCTCAGGAGAAAATGCTCTCAAACTGGTTATACCTCTCTCACTAGCTGGACTTGCTGCCTACCCTATAGTCGAAGCCGAAAGACTCTCCAAGCTAGCCAAAGCTGCTGCTCTTGCGGACACAAACAAAAGATGAAAGAAGAATACATCAAAGTTCGAGGTGCCAAACAACACAACCTCAAGAACATAGATATCAAAATCCCCAAGAATCAATTAGTGACTATCACTGGGGTCAGTGGTTCAGGCAAAAGCTCTCTAGCTTTTGATACTATTTTTGCAGAAGGTCAGCGCCGCTATGTAGAAAGCTTGAGTGCTTATGCTAGGCAGTTTCTGGGGCAGATGGATAAGCCTGATGTAGAAGAAATCAAAGGTCTTAGTCCAGCTATAGCCATAGATCAGAAATCCACATCGCACAATCCTCGCTCTACAGTGGGCACTGTAACTGAGATCTACGATCATCTGAGATTGCTCTATGCAAGAATCGGCACTGCTCACTGTCATGTCTGTGATGTCGAGATCAAAGCTCAGAGCATAGATCAAATCATAGACCAGATCATGTCTCTAGCTGAGGGGTCCAAGCTGATAATCTTGGCTCCTTTGATTCAAGACAAAAAAGGTGAGCATAATAATTTATTTTCAGCCCTAAAGTCTGAGGGTTTCAATAGAGTCCGCATTAATGGGACTATCTATACCCTAGAAGAAGAAATCAAACTAGCTAAAACTCATAAACACAGCATAGAACTAGTCGTAGACAGGGTTATAGTCAAAGAATCTGCACGCAGTCGTATTAGCGATAGCGTCTCACTAGCTTTGAGCAGAGGAGAGGGCAAGGTCATAATCCAAGAACTAGATGAGCAAAATCCTAAAGACCATCTCTACTCAGAATTATTAGCCTGCCCCAATGGACATGGAAGTATCGCGGAATTAGCCCCTCGTATGTTCAGCTTCAACACTCCTCACGGTGCTTGCCAAGAATGTTCTGGACTAGGTTTTGAGCAAGAATTCTCGGAAGACTTAATACTCGCTGATGAGAATTTAAGTCTAGAACAGGGCGCTATTGCTCCTTGGGCCAAAACTGGCAATATCTACTACACAGCCCTACTAGAAGCTTTAGCAGAGACTTACAGGTTCTCGACTGAGACACCCTTTAAAAGATTAGCTGCTAATATCCAGCAACTTATACTTTATGGAACAGAAGATCCTCCTAGTAGTAGCAGATACAATATAGAAGGTGAATGCTACGATAACCCTGAAATCCGCATCACCATTGACTGTAAGAAATATCCTTCTCTTGGCTATCAAAACTACAAAATAAATTACGAAGGCGTAATTCCTCAACTCCGACGCAGATACGCTGAATCTGGCTCAGACAAATGGAAATCAGATATAGAACGATACATGATAGAGAGACCCTGTCCCAGCTGCAAAGGGGCTCGTATCAAGAAAGAATCAGAAGCAGTCAAAATCCAAGGACTCAGCATTTACGACATAAGTCGCATGTCCATTGAGACTGCCTCTGATTTTTTTGAAGCTCTCGAAACTTTACTCACGGCTAGACAACAAAAAATCTCCCATCAAATCCTCATAGAAATTAAAGCTCGTTTAAGGTTCTTACTCAATGTCGGACTTGGCTATCTATCTCTGGATCGTAGCGCTAGAACCCTCTCAGGGGGCGAGGCTCAGAGGATCAGACTAGCCTCACAAATAGGCTCAGGACTCTCTGGGGTTCTCTATGTCCTTGATGAACCTTCTATTGGATTACACCAAAGAGACAATGATAGGTTATTGAACACGCTCAAACAACTAAGAGACTTAGGTAACACAGTCTTAGTGGTAGAGCATGATGAAGACACCATGTTAGCTTCAGATTGGATTATAGATATAGGTCCGGGTGCTGGTGTGCATGGTGGGGAAGTCGTTGCAGAAGGACTCGTCTCTGACATATGTGCCTCTTCTCGCTCTATCACCGGGGACTATCTATCCAAACGCAAACAAATCTCAAGCCCCAGCAAACGCAATCGTGGTAGCAATTCCAAATCACTAAAAATTCGAGGTGCTACTAAAAACAATCTTCGCAATATTAATGTTGATATACCTCTCAGTAAATTTATAGCTGTAACAGGAGTCTCTGGTTCTGGCAAAAGCTCTCTCATTAACGAGATTTTATACCCAGCCCTGCGATATCATTTAGACCGCCAAATAGCCTTCCCTACTGAGCTTCAAAGCTTAGAGGGCTACGAGGAGATAGACAAAATCATAGTCATAGATCAAAGCCCCATAGGTAGAACGCCAAGATCTAACCCTGCAACTTATGTGGGAGTTTTTGATGCAATTCGAGAAGTCTTCTGTAATACCATAGAAGCCAAAGCTCGCGGCTATAATCCCGGTAGATTTAGTTTTAATGTCAAAGGTGGTCGCTGCGAGTCTTGTGGAGGTGCTGGGGTTATAGAGATAGAGATGAATTTCTTGCCATCGGTCTATGTTAGCTGTGATGTCTGCAAAGGTAAAAGATACAACCAAGAGACTCTACAAGTTAAATTCAAAGCCAAATCTATTTATGACATTCTAGAAATGACCATTGAAGAGGCTTTGTTGTTCTTTGATGCTATCCCTAGAGTTAGATCCAAACTGCAAACTTTACACGATGTGGGACTCAACTACATCAAATTAGGTCAAGCAGCTACAAGCCTCTCTGGGGGCGAGGCCCAGCGCATCAAATTAGCTTCTGAATTGAGCAAAAGATCCACTGGCAAAACCCTCTATCTCCTAGATGAGCCTACGACTGGCTTGCACTGGCAAGATATCCAATATCTCTTGGATATGCTAAACAAGCTAGTAGACGCTGGTAATACAGTCCTAGTCATAGAACACAACTTGGATCTCATTAAACAAGCAGATCACATTATAGATTTGGGTCCCGAAGGTGGTATACATGGAGGAGAAGTCATTGCTGAGGGCAGTCCAGAAGAGATCATCCATAATCCCAAATCTCACACAGCCAGATACCTTGCCAAAGCACTAAACACAAGAACTCTACTAAGTTCCTAAGTCCTATGTCCCAAACACCTTATACGATTTTAGAAATAGGCAGCGGCAGCTACAAACTACACCGCAATAACCATGCAGGTTCCAAGGGTTTCACCTACAAATATGAGAGCAGTCTAGGCAAAAACATGCTTAACGCTACTAGCCTCAATCCTGAGTCTGTCAAAACCGCCCTTAGAAGCCTAGACCAGGAGATTCTAATGCGGCTCCAAGAATTCTCAGTAGAACCCGCTCAGGTACTGGTTTTCGCTACAGCGGCTATCCGCAAAGCCATGCAAGACCCAGCCAAATCCGCACAAAATTTCATAAAAGAATTAGAGCGAAGAGGATTCAGAGACATTCGTGTTTTTAGCGAAGATGAAGAATGCCTATATGCAGCAAAAGGAGTAATCGCAGAGATCTCAAGACTCTATCCCAAACTAAGCAACTATAGTATTTTAGATAGCGGTGGCGCTTCTCATCAAATCATAGAAGTAGAACACTCATCACAAATTCACAAATATAAATCCATAGGACTCGGCTCTCACTCAGACCTCTCCAAACTCAGTCAAGAAGCAGATTTCAGGGCTTTAGGATTTTCCACCGTTGAGGCTCTTGTTTTGATAGGAACTAGCGGCAAAATACTAAGCGCCATAGAAGGTATGAGCCCAAAGTTCTTAGTTGCTATTCACAAACAACTCTCTGAGCATAAAGACATTTCTTTGAGGCGCAAAATACTCAGCAGTCTTATCCAAGCCTCCACTCACATCAGTCCGACTGAACAACAAGTCGCTATAGACTTGCTAGTTGATTTCAGGCTAGCTGTACTCCCCAAAGCTTTTGAGATCATTCTCAACTGTGCCCTACAAGTCCAAGCCAAACGATTCCTGCACTCCAATCGACAAGCAATGCATTATGTCTCAGCCAAAGGCTTTACTCTAAAGTCTGAGATTTAGCCAAATTAATCAAATAATGTAGATTATGTATGCTCAATAAAGTCCCAGCCAAAGTCTCTGAAACCCGCCACAGATGCCGGATATAAGCTCTACTATGTCTTTTGCAGCTATAGCATTCACAATCTGCCATAAGTGGAGCAAAATCAGATCTATATCGCTCCGCTTTAATAAGTTGTCTCTTACCCCCAATATCAAAAAAACAACCATGTCTAGCTATTCGAGTAGGCATAACGCAATCAAACATATCTATGCCTGCTTGAATGGCTTTAATCACATCTTCATGAGTACCAACACCCATCAGATATCTAGGTTTATCCTCTGCTAAGAGCGGAGCCGTAAATTTGACTATCTCATCAATCTCTTCTCTAGTCTCTCCGACAGAGACTCCTCCTATCGCATAACCATCAGCTCGCATCGAAGTTATAGTCTTAGCACTTTCTGTTCGTAACTCTTTATATGTCGAACCTTGCACTATCAGAAACAATGCCGGGCTAGAACGCCCTTCCTGACTAGCTTTGACGCTGAGTTTCTCATGCTCATCTACGCAGATCTCTGCCCAGAGATGAGTCCTTTCCATAGCATCTCTAGCCTCAGCATAAGTAACTTGACCGGGGGGACAGTGATCAAAAGCCATAATAATGTCTGCACCTAATTTGTGTTGGATCTGAATAGATTCTCTAGGCCCTATAAAATGTTTTGAACCATCTATGTGATCTATAAACTCTGCTCCTCTATCTGTGATTTTGCAACGATTAAGCCTAGCTTGAGAAAAAATCTGGAAACCGCCAGAATCTGTCAAAAAAGGTTTCTGGAAATTAGTCCATTGCTGTAGACCACCTGCTTCTGCAATAAGATCTTCCCCCGGCCTAAGATGCAGGTGATAAGTATTAGCTAGGACTATCTCTGCCCCCAAAGCCTCCACTTGATCCCAAGACAAAGCTTTAATACAGGATTGAGTTCCGACTGGCATAAAGACTGGTGTTCGAATAGAACCTGATTTGGTACTAATAATCCCAGACCTGATAGCAGGGGCTTTTGTTAATAATTGGAAAGCAAATTTACTAGAAGAGTGATTTGTCAAGATATAATCACAGATGATTATATCACCATAATGATATAATGCTAAAAGAGCCTCAACAGAGCCATTCTTCACTAGACTTATTACGAAATAGGCTGTTAGGATAGCCTCCAAAATGGGTCTAATATTAATTATATAGATTGATTTTTATAATGAGTAAAGAACCCGAAGACAAACAAATTCCCTGCATAGTTGGCAAAGGGGTGGTCATGTCCAAAAGAGATATGATGCGTGTTCTTAAGGGTTTTGATCATGTTTTTTTTACAGATACTATAGACGGTGATATTCAAATAGAAGACGAAGCCTATGTGGTAGAGGTTTTTTGTAATGAAACAGAAAGCACCATAGTGTTTAATAGGCGAATGCATATCAATGTAGAGAACTTCGAGTATCTTCGCATAGTACAGAACCTACCCGGCATAGTAGAACTCATAGAAGGACATAGAACCCTCAAGCTAGAAGCCGTTGTAGATCCTTTCAGCAACAAAGACATATTAATGACTGAGGTTTTAGAAAATCGTGCGCGCATAGAAGCACTCTATGAAGAAGAAGATATCATTTTTGATGATGATTTCTAATTCATCTAGTCTAGTCCAAACAGTTTATTCCTAGCTAAAACCCAGTTCTAGAGCTAGTTTCGCGGGCATATTGTGATAGATGGAAGCCTTGTCATTCCAGAAACTTAGACTAGCCGAGCTATTTAGCTTGGCCAAAAGGTTACTGAGTAATCAATCTAATATACTAGCCCTGTTCATCATTCTAGTTCTCGGAATGATGCTAATTCCTCTTCCGCCTTTCATCTTAGATTTAGCTTTTGTACTTAATTTTTCAGTTTCTCTAGGAATAATTTTAGTCACCATGTACAGTAAAGACCCTCTGGAGTTTAGTACTTTCCCGACTGTCTTACTTCTAGTAACACTGGGAAGACTCGCTCTAGAGATCAGTGCGACTAGATCTATTTTACTCGGCGGACACGCAGGTAATGTAATCCATGCTGTAGGAGAGTTCGTTGTAGGCGGCAACTATGTAGTCGGCATTATCGTTTTTATTATACTGTTCGTCATAAACTTTATAGTCGTAACTCAAGGTGCTGGCAGGGTTTCAGAGGTCGCAGCAAGGTTTGCTCTCGATAGTATGCCCGGCAAACAATTAGCGGTAGATGCTGATCTTAATGCTGGTCTTATAGATGAGGTCACAGCAAAACAAAGACGAAGAGATATAGCAAGAGAAGCAGATTTTTATGCCACTATGGATGGTGGTAGCAAATTTGTCAAAGGTGATGCCATCGCCTCTATCATAATCGCTTTCATTAATATCGCAGCAGGTTTTGTAATAGGAATGCTGCAACTACAACTCTCAGCCCCAGAATCTGCTCAGCTATTTACTTTGCTGACAGTAGGTGAAGGATTGGTCTCTCAAATCCCAGCTCTCATAGTAAGCGTAGCAACAGGTATCATAGTCACTCGAGCGGACCCAGATATCAGCCTTGCTGGAGATATCGGTATACAACTCTTCAATAACAAAGAAGTTATCTCTGTAGCTTCCGCAACAATGATGATATTAGGTATAGGTGTCAAAGGGGCATTTTTACCATTTTTCTTGGTCTCTATTGGTCTAGCTTTCTGGGCCTACAAAAAATATCAAAGGGATAGTATAGACAAAGCCACTCTGGTAGCGGCTCCTGACGGTCGCATGGTAACAGCAGATGAACTTAGTGAAATCAAACTCAAAGAAAAACAAAAACAAAAAATCCAAGACAATAGCCCTGAAGGTGTCATCAGGTTACTGAAAATAGATCAAATGGAAATAGAAATTGGTTACAAATTAGTGGGGCTCCTAGACCCAGAGAAAGGTGGAGACCTCATGGATAGGATAGGACAAATCCGCAGGCAGATTATGGTAGAACTGGGTTTACCAGTACCTGCTATTAGGGTACATGATAATCTACAACTAGCTGCTAATGAATACTGCATTAAGCTAAGAGGTGCTGTAATTGCCAAGGGTAACATCAGAGCAGATCATTTTCTAGCGGTAAATACTGGGCTCGTAGATCCAGAAGCTGAGCCACTCACAGGTGAAAAAACCACAGAACCTAGTTATGGCCTAGCAGCAGTATGGATCAAAGACAAACACAGATCTCAAGCAGAGGCTCTAGGTTATACCGTAGCGACTCCATCTTCTGTCTTAGCGACACATCTCACGGAAACTATACGCAAATATGCTGGCGAGATACTCTCAAGACAAGATCTGGTAAGAATGCTGGAGCAAGTCAAAGAACATAATCAAAACATAGTAGATGAAGTCAATGCTCTCATGAGCACAGGAGAACAACTAGCTGTACTCCAGAACCTACTCAAGGAGCAGATTTCAATTAGAGACCTTAATTCTATATTAGAACAATGTGCTAATTATGCTCGCATCAACAAAGAATCAGAGTTCCTTGCTGAAAGAGTTAGAGAAGGCATCGGTAGACAAATCTGTTCTCATTTTACTGTAGACAATAGACTCAATGCTATAACCTTCCATCCCAGCATAGAACAAGAATTAGTTACAGCTTTGCATGTAGACAGGCTAGCTCTAGATCCTAATAAAATTAAATTCTTACTAGAAAGTCTAGGTTCCGCTATTGATGAGCTTTGTAGCCAAGGTTACCCACCCATCTTACTCTGCAACAACAAAATCAGACTAGCTCTACGCAAACTCATAGAGCGCAACTTCCCTCAACTATCCATACTGTCTTACAATGAAATACCTTCTGACATGGATGCTGTCTCTGCTCATATGCTGCGCCTAGACAATGCTGACACTACTAAGGTGTCCTAAAAGTTACAAGATCAACCTGCCCTCCCACAGCATCGAGCCTAGCAGCACTAACTATAATCTTCTTCAGATGAGTATCATCCTTGGGACTACGGGGTACATTGTCTTCAAGCTCTCCACTATCTGGACTCATAAAAATCACCGTGCTTTTGACTAAATATTTATCGTCTTTGATGTAATAATTTACTCGACCCGCAAAAGCTCCATAACAATCGAGTTCTGGCGAAGAATAAGGTAGAGACAGCAATCTCTCCATCTCTTGTTCTGCTATATATTTGAGTTCAGTTTGACTCTGACTTCTAAAATTCATGCGGACAGAATAGTTATAGAACCCAAGTATAGAGAGTAAAACCGTAGATATAATGGCTATCGCAACCAAAATCTCTATTAGAGACAATCCACTATTGGAGCGGCTTTGGATCATCTGGATTTGCCTCCTTCTTTTTCTCTAAACTTAATAGCATCCTTGTAAGCTTTAAGAAACTCTTCTTGAGATGATGAATATTTTTCAAGTTTAATAGAGGATTTGGCTCTGGTAAAAGGTATACCCAGTAAAGCTTTCGTAATAGAGCCTCGACTATAAGCGATATTGCCATGTCCGCTAATATTCATCTCAGAATTAGGTCCAGTCGGATCTACAACTATCGCTCCATTGATTTCCACATTGCCAGAGATCTCCAAATCTCCTATTACATAGATAACCCCATCAAACTGGCTAGGCTTAGAAGTACCACCTCCTATACGAACCAGTCCACCAGCGGGATTGAGCCCACCTTGAGTAGTGTCTATAACTAGTAGTCCCTGACCAGCTAGTGCATTAGCTCCATCATAACTAGGTGTCCCATAAATAATATGCAGCCCCAAATAACCTTGATAATCTTGGTAAATCCCATCTGGGACTTGAGTCTCAGTGCTGATGGCTCCTGTCCATTCACCCAAGGTCTTCAGAGGCGTAGCTAGGACATAATCTAATCTGGTTTTGGCTAGAACTGAAATATGAGAACTAGCTGGAACCAAGAACCTGTCAGCATCTTGTTCACTCAAACCATAAGGACTAATAATAGAAGGGATAAATTGAATAATCTCATCATTGATGTAATGCGGTTCTTCAAAACCGGGATATTTAACGAAAATCTCTTTGGCTCCAACCTGATCTACTATTGCATAATCACTAAACTTAGATTTAGCTCCAGCAGGAACTATCGCTACGATATGATCTGGCTTAAAACCTCTCCCAGAGGGACTTGTATCTCTAGTCTTAAACCACAGATCTTCGATAATGGCAGCTCCACTAGGCATGGGTGGAGCACTAGTATCACCGGGCAAATTAAAAGCAGAATTCTCTGGTCTAGGATCTTCTATCACTATCTCTAGATCTCCACTACTACTAGGCTCAAACAAAGTCCCCAAGGCTTCTTGAAAACCTCTAATCTGAATATCAGAAGTACCAAAACTAATACGAGCATTATTAGTTAAAGCCGCATGTACTCTTGGTAATTCTCTTCTCATAATTTGAGTTTCTTTATAGCTATGCCCTGCGACAGTAGCGATAGTCTCGACCTTCCAAACAGTCTCCATGTCTGACTTCAGCAGATCAAAACTGTGCTGATAACGAGAAGCATCTCCTGAAGACCCAGACTGATCCGAGGGTCTACCATCGTCTTTAGATTTGGCTTCTTCTACTTTGCCGCCGCCAGAACCCCTGCCATCTAAAGGTATATTCGAGTGAGATTTGACATAGAGCAAAGTGATTACAGTACTATAAGTACCGATACCCAGATCTTTAGTCTCAGACTGATCTTTAAGGTCTACACTAAAAGACCAAGCACTAGTCTGTCCTCCTTTATTGAAGAGGGTTATAGAGTGCAATCCGGGTTCAGCTGCTCTAGTTTTGATATTGAAAATGACTTCAGTATCAGTATAAGAAACTATCTCCACATCTATAGCATCAGAATCTGGAACCAAGATAGGTGTATTGTTAATATCACCAAAAGCATTACCCTCCATACGCAAACCTTGTATCTCATCAGAACTTTTGAGCCTAGCAAACTGTTGCCCATAGTCTGCTTGCAGCTCTTGAGGAACCACTATGTCTTTGATTTGCGGAGCCAATCGTGAAGCATAAGCAGGCACTACATAAAAATATGCCGACTGAGAACCCAAACGAAGTTTGTAACGACCGGGTACTATCTCATCAGAAATCTGCGCAGAGATATCCCGTGAAGAGCGCTCTGTAACTTGGATTTCAGCCACATTAAAAATCGGCTTAAACTGCTCTAGATTGTCTCCGTCGATCCTGATATCTACATCTTGTCCTGCTTCAGCATAATTAGGACTAATGCTACGCAAGTAAGGTCGCTTGGAATCCAGTCCATAAGAAGGAACTACATTAAGATACTCTTCTCTAATATCATTCTGTCTAATAGTTACAGGAATCTGATCTGCCAAAACCACTTGGAAACCGGGTTTGACATGCATGCCTTTCGGTAGTGGTATGCGCCCTATTCTTTGGACATTAACTTCAGGTAGTGCAAAATATAATTCTTCTATTAGCAGTTGATTCTTGGCATCCAAACCCGCTGCCTTAGCGGTTTCAATGGCAAGCCTTTGTTGTAAGACCATAGCGGTATACTGAGCACTACTAATGATCTCCCCTGTATCAATATTAATATAGTAAGGATCTACTTGATAAAAATTAATGTATCGTGCTACCTGAGCGAGATCTAAATCATTAAAATCTGATTCTTGCTCTTCACCCTCCTCATCAAAATTAGATTCTTGGTAATCCCACTCCTCCCAATCTTCATCAGTCCACTCTTCAAAATTTTCCAGGTCTGACTCTTGTTCTATCTGCTCTGGTTTTTTAAATACAGTGGGTAAGGTTTTAACATTGAGCCGGGCTATAGCTCTTGCGTTAGCAGCCTCTGCTAAATATTTAGCTTGCAATCTATAAATATTGCGGTTAGAGTCTTGGCTATTAAGATCAAGGAAATAGAGAACACTAGTCAATAGCGAAGAAAAAACCAAACACAAGACGAGCGCAAAAGGCAGGGTAAAACCAGCCTCTTGTCTCAAAGTGGCAATGTCTTGGCTTGCCATATTTTCAATATGTCATGGAAGGCTTTATTTGTCGCAAAGAAGCTGTATCTTTTATAAAAGGCCTATATTTCTCAAAAGTCTCTGTTATAATATGCGAGGTTCAGCCCCCATCGTCTAGAGGCCTAGGACACATGGTTTTCATCCATGCAACAGGGATT
>CAZASO010000005.1:0-36271 GCA_964487825.1 uncultured Gammaproteobacteria bacterium | reverse complement strand
TATATTAACCATAAACACAGCTTCTTAAATTTTTCATTAACATATAGTGGTGGGCCTTCGGTGATTTGAACACCGGACCTCACGCTTATCAAGCGTGCGCTCTAACCAACTGAGCTAAAGGCCCTTGCGAAAATCCGTCCTCGTTGGACAAACAGCCATAAATTATAACAAAGCAGCTTCAAAGTCTAGGGATATAATTGTTAATTAATGCCAAAACGCGCGATTATCATGATTATAGATGCCTGCGGTATAGGTTCTATGCCTGACTGGGCTGACTATGATGAAGTCGCTCCATCTAATACTCTTGCGAGTGTTTGTGCTTGGGCTGCTGATAATCTTGGTGCTATAGATTTAGTAAATTTACAAAGTTTAGGTATCGCAAATATAACCCCTCTACAAGGACTCGCCCCTCTAGCTAGAACCAAAGCCAGTTACGGTCGCATGGCAGAACTTAATGCCGCCAAAGATACTATCACTGGACACTGGGAGATGATGTCTGTTCGTACTCGTAATGCTTTTCCTTATTATCCAAATGGCTTCCCAGATGACATTATTCGTGAGTTCCTCTCTAGGACTGGGCTTGAGGGGGTCTATGCCAACAAGGCAGCTAGTGGAACAGAAGTCATCAATGAATATGGTGACGAACATAGTCGCACAGCGTGGCCTATCATCTACACTAGTGCTGACTCTGTTCTTCAGATAGCTGCAGATATAGATAGAGTGCCTGTAGAAACTTTATACCAATGGTGCCAAATAGCTAGAGAGATTATGAGAGGAGATAGAGAGATTGCTCGTATTATTGCAAGACCCTATCGCCGCAACCCAAAAGTCCCAGATTCTGTAGCTTCCATAACTACCATTAAGCTACATTCTTCTGAACAAAAATATATTCGCGCTAATGAGCTTCGGCATGACTATGCTGTAACACCTCACTCTAAAACTGTGATGCAGACTGCTATTGAGCACGGTATTGCTGTTATAGGCTTGGGTAAAATCAGTGATATCTTTGCTACTGTTGGCATAAGCCATAACATACATACCGACAATAACGCTCATGGCTTATCAGAATTTCTAAAAGTTCTCAAACGCACAAATTCAGAAACCCATCACTATAACGCTCAAGAACAATTAGTGTTTTTAAATTTAGTTGAGACTGATGCTAATTTCGGACACAGGAGAGATCCCCTGGGTTACGCTAGAGCCCTAGAAGCCATTGATAGAGCTATTCCTGAGATTCTCGGAACTCTAGGACGAGACGACATCTTCTTCATTACAGCAGATCATGGTTGTGATCCTTGTGCTGCTGGAACAGATCATACTAGAGAATATGTTCCTATACTTATGTACTCTCCTTCTTTAGTTGCTAGAGATCTTGGTACTAGGTCTTCTTTTGCAGATCTTGGCGCTACTATCTTAGATCACTTTGGAATCCAAGAGCCAGAACTCTCTATCCAAGGGAGGTCTATGTTAGCAGCATGAAAGACACTCTTGCTATTATTGCGGGCAATGGTGAGCTACCCTATCTATTAGCTAGCTCAGCTCTAGAAGAGTCACGCCCAGTACTAGCCATAGCTCTTAGCAGAGAAGCTGAACGCAGACTAGAAACACTCAAGATAGAAATCTATCGTTATGCACCCGTAGAGGTTTACTCTATACTTAACCTGCTCCAAAGAAAATCTATCCAAGAATTGGTTTTCATAGGCAAAGTCCCCAAACTTGAATTCTTCAAATCCTTACACAGACTGGATTCCAGCTTGATGCAGAAACTCCATTCTTTGCCTGATTTACATGATGATACTTTGCATTATGCTCTTCTGGATTTTATAGAGAAAGAACATGGCTTGCGCATTGCAGACCAGACTCATTATCTGCGCAAATATTTTCCACCAGCTCAAAATTTCACTAAGCGTCAAATCAGCGCAGAAGAATTGTCAGAGATACGCTACGGGCTTTCTATTGCCAAAACTTTGGGATCTTTGGATATAGGCCAAACTGCTGTCATCCAAAATAAAAGTGTCCTAGCAGTTGAGTCTATAGAGGGTACTAATGCTTGTATTAAGAGAGCTAGAGCCTTAGTTAGATGGAGCCCTAATCCTCGTGTTATAGTTTGCAAAAGCAGCAAACCCAATCAAGATCCGAGGTTCGATGTTCCGACTGTAGGTCTTCAAACCCTCAGATCTATGGGCAAAGGAGACATACTTGCGATAGAAGCTTCTGAAACAATGTTCCTCAATCAAAAAGAAGCTATCACACGAGCTAATCAAAATAATATAGCGATTATCTCCGTAAAAATATAAAATTAGCTTTATACGCCGTGCTCGACATCCGCAACAAGTCTCTTAAAAACCCGCTATAAAACAGCGTTTTTCAGCGCATCCTTATAGAAAGCAAAATCCTTAGATGGGAATAATATAACTGCTATGCCTAAATTCACTCTTGAGAATATCAGCGCTCGCATAGAAGAAATGCCCAGCCTCTCTAAGATCGCAATAGATCTTATTAAACTTATAGACAACCCTCGCTGCACCAGAGAAGATGTTCGCAAATTAGTTTCTTTAGATGAAGTTCTTTACGCTCAAATTTTTAAATACGCTAATTCTGTAGCCATCAGAGGAGCTAGATCTGCTGTTAGCACTTTGGACAGGGCCATAGATGTTATAGGCTTGAATGAACTCAAGAATGTCACTTTCACTGCTGCTGCTAAAGCTATGTTCAGTGACAAAGACCTCTGGCATCAAAGCATTTTCTTAGCTATTAGCTCTCAATATTTTGCAAAACAAATCGATCTAGAGAGAAACATCACTGATGATATTTATATAGCTGGATTGCTCAATAGCTTTGGTGTACTGGTTTTCAGAACTTTTTACGAAGATGAATACAAACAATTTCAATCTATCCAAGATTATCAAGAACGCCTCATCAAAGAAAAAGAACATTTCGGAGTAAACAATTTAGAACTTGCTTATATCGCTTTAAGAGCCTGCGCTTTGCCTGAAAATATTTTGGATATGATTTATTCTCAACAATTTTATAACACTGATAAGTTTCAGAAATATAATGCCATCATAGAACTGGCTCGTAGACTCTCTGAACTTAAAGTACAGCAAGCTGTAGATGAATTAAAAGTTTTTGCCCAAGATGAAGGTCTAAAGCAAATGATAGAAGAACAAGGTCTAAGTTCTATACAAATAGATCAGCAACTGGTGGAGAAAATAAATGAACAAGTTAAAACCCTTACAAATTATTAGCTTAATCCTAGTGATAGTCGCTACTCTATGGCTTATCAAAAATAAACTGGGTTCTAAGCTTAATACAAACTAAGACTATCTACATCCATTAATAACACAATGTTGTTTTTGAGTTTTTGCTTGAAAGCTAAACACAGCTCTCTAACAATAATCAACGCTGTGTTTTCTTTACTTTTGATCAACAAATGATAACGATATTTAGTCTTCAGCTTAGACAGCACACAGGGACTGGGTCCCAGCAGATAAGTATTAGGATCTGAGACATGTTCTTCAAGGTAGGATTTAAGATCTTCTAAAGTTTCTTGCGCCTCTATCTCTGCATCTGCAACCGCAATCACTCTAAGTAAACTACTATAAGGAGGATATCCTGATTCTTGTCTTTCTAAAATTTCCCTAGCATAGAAAGCCTGATAATCTTGCTTGGCTGCCTCCAAGAGCAGCTCTCTATCTGGGTTATAGGTCTGAAAATATACAGAGCCTTGCTTATCTCGCCGGCCAGCACGACCAGCGACTTGAGTCAACAACTGAAAAGCTCTCTCTTCTGCTTGGTAATCTAACTGCATAAAATGAGTATCTGCGGCTATAACTCCAACAGTAGTTAGATTGGCTAAATCCAAACCTTTGGCTATCATTTGAGTACCGATCAATATATCTATTTCTCGATTTTTGAATTTACGAAGAACTTCCAAATAAGCACTAACATCACTATCTAATCTTGCCACTCGCGCTTGGGGAAAGCTTTTACGAGTTTCTTCTTCTAACCTCTGAGTACCCAGACCAAAAAACTTAAGGCTAGAAGCCCCGCAATTACCACATTGACTAGGATGCTCTTCTCTGTAAGCGCAATGATGGCAAATCATCAAACGAGAGTCCGAATGATAAATGATCTTGGCGGAACAATTCGGGCAGTTGTAGACATGCCCGCAAGAACGACAAAAAACATGAGAAGCAGCACCTCTACGATTAAGAAAAAGAATGCTTTGCTCTTGAGCCTCCAAAGCTGCATCTAGAGCCTGTTTTAGCTTGCGCGAGAAAACACTACGATTAGCAGTCATGAACTCTTCTCGCATATCTATAATCTCTACTTTGGGTAGGCTGGCAGCGAAAACCCGTTTAGGAAGCTCCAATAAGTGATAATCTGGGTAGTCTTTCGAGATGGCTCTATAATACAGCTCCACACTAGGTGTCGCAGAACCATAAACCAAGACACAGTCTCCAACTAGGTTTGCTCGTTTAGCAGCAAGATGTCCCGCATGATAACGGGGAGAAGGGCTATCTTGCTTATAACTATTTTCATGCTCTTCATCTAAAACTATCAAGCCTAATTTACTTAGTGGCGCAAAGACAGCAGACCTCGCTCCGACAACAACCAAGGGCTCAGAATTAATCTGAGCGCTCAGTATCCTATCCCAAGTATATTGCCTCTCACTTTTACTAAGAGCACTATGCCAGACCAAAACCTTGTCTGGGTCTATTCTTGAGGAGATTCTAGAAATAATCTGAGGAGCCAAAGAAATCTCCGGAACCAAGACTATAGAAGATTTGCCTTGCTCTAAAGTCTCTTGTATTAATCTTAAATATATTTCTGTCTTACCGCTACCTGTAACTCCATGCAACAAAAATTTGGGACTAGACTCAATTTTAGAAATATAGCTTATGCTAGATAGCACCCTTGCTTGATCTGCATTAAGCTCTGGCACGACAGAAGTCTCTGGCTCTAGACCTAGTTCAGCAAGAGGGTTTGGGATAGATTTATATTGAGTTTTAATTAGCTTATGCTCGAGACTCAGCGCCGATAACTGAGATAATTTTTGGATATATTTATTTAACTGAGGATCATCTAATTTACTCAAAAGTCTCAGGCGAGAATAGCGCATTTGACCTCCCCTAGCCTTAGATAAGATAGTCCACAGTTTTTGCAGCTCAGAACTCAAGTTATCAGCATTAAATTTCGGATTAATTTTAATTTGCGGACTAGGTCTAGGCATCAAGCTTCCGGGCAAAATCGCAGACAGAACATCTGAGTAAGAACAAGCATAATAATCAGCTGTGTATTTAATCAGTTCTATAAGATCGGGTGGACAGAACTGTTCTAGCACCAACTCCTCTACATCTCTCAGCTTAAAAGTTCCTTCTTGTATGTCCGCCATGGTCTCGATTACAAGGGCATTTTCTTTACTTTTACGCAGAGGAACCATGACTAAGGAACCCGGTTTTAATTTAGAAAGCAATGCTTCCGGAATGCTGTAACTCAAAGTATTAAAGTCCTTGCTAAAAGCAAAACTTTGTTTAGAATTTGCGATTATTACTTTACATAGAGGCATTTTTGCTATCATTGTAGCTTGGTCGGGCGTTTAGCTCAGTTGGTAGAGCATCTCGTTTACACCGAGGTGGTCGGAGGTTCAAGTCCTTCAACGCCCACCATCATTAGCAAGGTTAGTTTTGGATACATCTACTAGGAACTTATTCTTAAGGAAACGCCGCCCTAATAAAACTGGATAGCGCATATTAGTTCTGTCTGCTAAAGAAAACTCTAAGGGATAATCCTTGCCTAAAAGCCTGAGGGTAGATTTGATGACGAACCTCTGTTCAGATTTACCATTTGAGCTTTTGACTAATTTAGATTTAAAGTCTCCAACTTTATAGAGTTTGCGTTCATAACTAGGATGAGAGGGGTCTAAAAGCCTAAACTGTAATAATTGAGCGCCTTTGCGAGTGATGATTTTGATGTCATGGCAATGCAAAGCGGCTGTATAGGCACCTGTATCGATCTTGGCATCTACCTCTGTAATACCTAACTCAGGTAAGTCCACTTTTTCTCTGCGACCTAAAACTTGCTTGGGGGCTTTCTTGCTTTTGGGCATTAAGGAGTTTATTCTACTACAATTAAACTAGTGAGCGATTTAGTAGCTAAAATCATAGACTGGGCCAATATTAATTCCTACTCTTATAACTTAAGTGGTCTAGCTAAAATGCTAAACCTCATCAAAACTGAGTTTGAATCTTTTGCCAATCTAGAAATCCAAGAGCTTGATCTCGCCGCACAAAACTACATCAACAGACAAGGTGAATTAGAAAAACGCCCCTTGGGGCGCATGTTAATCGTACGCAAAAGCAATCCCCAAGCTCAACTCAGAGTTCTTTTGGGCGGGCATATGGATACCGTCTATCCTCCAGATCATAGTTTTCAGCGCTGCGAAACACTAGACTCCAAAAGCATTAGGGGTCCCGGTGTAGCCGACCTCAAAGGTGGTCTAGTCGTGATGATAGAAGCTCTGAGGCGTTTTGAAGCCAGTCCGGAAGCCAGTAACTTAGCTTGGACTGTATTTATCAATCCAGACGAAGAACTTGGTTCACCGGGCTCAGCTCCGATACTTGCTAGGCTTGCCAAAGAGCATGATCTGGCTCTCGTCTATGAACCTAGCCTAGCTGATGGCTCTCTAGCTTATAGGCGCATGGGAACTGGCAATTTTACTATCCTTGCTCATGGCAAATCTTCTCATGTAGGTAGAGACTTTAAGTCTGGGCGCAATGCACTAATGGCTCTTGCTGAATTAGCTTTGATTTTAGAAGGACTTAATGCCGAAAATAATAATATTATCCTCAATGTTGCAAATATTATCTCTGAAGGTCCCCTCAATGTAGTTCCTGATTTTGCGCTACTACGCTTCAATATACGCCTCAAGGATAATATTAGCGGTGATATTATTCTCACAAAAATCCACGAAGAAATACTCAAAATCTCCAAGAACAGAGAAGTTGCAATGAAACTAGAAGGAGCAGTCACTAGCCCTGCCAAAATTCCAGATTCTAGATTAGAAGCTCTTTACAAATCAATGCAAGATTGTGGCAGAGAACTGGGCTTAGAACTAAGACTACAAGATACTGGTGGTTGCTGTGATGGCAATAAGCTTTGGGCCTCTGGACTAGCAAATATAGATACTCTAGGAGTAAGAGGCGGTCAGATACACAGTGATCAAGAATTTATCTTAGTAGATAGTATCGAAGAACGCATACAACTCTCTCTAAACTTCCTCAAAAAACTTAGCTTAAATCATGTTCATTATAAGACCAGTTAGGATAGATGATCTAGACAAGCTCTGCAAGCTAGTCGCCAAGACAGGTCCGGGCATGACCAGCTTACCTGCTGACAGCCAGCTACTATTAGACAAAATCAAAAACTCTATTAGGTCTTTTGATGCCAAGCTTGATGATCCAAGTGATAACGATGGCTGGAAACTCAAAAGCCATGGCACTTATATGTTCGTTCTTGAAGAAGCTAACCAACTCAAAGCCTGCTCAGCGATTAGATCTCAGATAGGTAGTTCACAGCCTTTTTATTCTTATGAGATACTCTGGTCTCACCACAAATCCCAACCTCTACATATAGACAAAAAAATCCCCTATCTTCAGCTCAAAGTTGAGACTAATGGTCCTACCATCATTAGTTCTCTTTTTGTAGATCCTCTCGAAAGATCTAAACACTACGGTAAATATATGAGCTTACTGAGATTTCTTTTTATAGCTAGCTTCCCAGAATATTTTCAGGACAAAATCATAGCTGAAATCAGAGGTCACATAGATAGTAAGAACCAATCTCCTTTTTGGGAAGCTACCGTGAGACATTTTATGGATATGGATTTTGAGAGAGCCGATTATCTCAGTGCTGGAGATAAAGGTTTTATAGCAGACCTGATGCCCAAACACCCTATTTATATACCTTTGCTGAGCCCAGCAGTCAGGGATGCTATAGGCCGGCCTCACATAGAAAGCCAAAAAGCCATGGCTTTTCTTGAAGCTGAGGGCTTCCAAAGAGACGGACATGTAGATATTTTTGACGCTGGTCCCCGTATAGCCTGCTCTCGCTCAGATATCAAATCTATACGCAATAGCAAAAACGCCAAATGCTCCATAGGAGAACCCATAGGAGCCCACCTCTGCCTGATTAGTAATCATCACAAAAATCATAAGGATTTTAGAGCGACTATAGCCAAATTAAAATACAATGATATAGGTGAGGCGATCATAGATAAAGAAACCGCCTCTAGTCTCAAAGTCAAACAAGGAGATGATTTGAGCTTTATCCAAATATATGATTGAGTTCGGAGCTGAGTTTCATTCTATTAATCCTGCTAGTGGCGAAGTCATCTGGCAGGGTCGGGCTGACACTGAAGCTGATATCAGCCTCAGCATAGATAGAGCTAGAGAAGCCTTCCAAAGCTGGTCTAGGATTAGCTTTGAGGAGAGGGCTAGTTATATAGAAAATTTCATTAAACTCTTAAGTCTCGAAAAACATTTTATTGCTCACGCCATCTCCAAAGAAGTCGGCAAAACACTCTGGGAGTCTGAAGCTGAAGTCAGCTCCATGATCAACAAATTCAAAATCTCTATAGCAGCCTACAAAGAAAGATGTGGCGAGAGAATACAAGGTCCTTCTATTACTCGTCATCGAGCTATCGGAGTGATGGCAGTCTTTGGTCCTTATAATTTTCCCGGGCATGTACCTAATGGTCATATCATTCCTGCTCTGCTTGCTGGCAACAGCGTCATCTTCAAATCCAGTGAACTGAGCCCTATGGTCTCAGAGTCCATAGTCAAACTCTGGCACCAAGCGGCTTTGCCCATAGGGCTACTGAATCTCATCCAAGGAGGAGCCCAAACAGGAGCCCTGCTCACTAAAGACGATAGAATAGATGCTTATCTATTCACTGGCAGCTCTAGCACTGGCACAGCCATACATAGGGCTTTAGCTGGCAAACCCAATAAAATGCTAGCCCTAGAAATGGGTGGCAACAACCCTCTCATAGTGCATGATATCCATAACTACAAAGCTGCGGCTTACTTAACAGTCCAGTCAGCATTTCTGACCAGTGGTCAAAGATGCACCTGCGCTAGAAGATTAATACTAATCGAAGGAGAAGAATCTCGTCGTTTCATGGAAGCTCTGATGCGCATTACAAGCCGCATCAAAATTGGAGCTTACTATCATGATGATATTTTCATGGGTCCTGTTATCAACTCTGAACAAGCCGTCAAACTACTCAAAGCCCAAGCAGATTTTATTGCAGATGGGGCCTGTCCTCTCTTACCTATGGAGCGCAACTATCTAGGTGACTATGAACATAAAGACCTCACTGCTTTTTTGAGCCCGGGTATTATAGATGTTACTGACTGCTCCAAACGCAGTGACAATGAGCTATTTGGACCTCTCTTGCAAGTCATCAGAGTAAAAAACATGGAAGAAGCTATCCTTGAAGCCAACAACACTGCTTATGGACTATCGGCTGGTCTCATCAGCGAGAATCCCCATCTATACCAAACCATTCTGCGCGAACTTAGAGCAGGTCTCATCAACTGGAACCATCAACTCACAGGAGCTACTGCTAATGCACCTTTTGGGGGTATCGGCATGAGCGGCAATTATAGACCCAGTGCTTATTATGCTAGTGATTATTGCTCTTATCCCATAGCATCCATGGAAAGCACAGAGCTATCTCTCCCAGAACATATCAGTCCGGGGATCAAACTAGACTAAAATGGAAATTAATTTCGATGGGCTAGTCGGTCCTACTCATAATTACGCAGGTTTAGGTTCTGGCAATCTAGCCTCCATCAATAACGCTGGGCTCATCTCTAGCCCCTCCAGAGCAGCCCTTCAAGGATTAGACAAAATGCGCTACCTCTATGATTTGGGGCTTCCTCAAGGCATCATCCCCCCACAACCTAGACCAGCACAGGGTTTGCAAGCTGCCTTCTACTCAGCATCTTCTATGTGGTGTGCCAATGCTGCAACGGTATCACCTAGCCTAGATTGTGCCGACCGCAAAATACACATCAGCATAGCCAATCTTGTAAGTTCCAAACATCGCTCCATAGAAGCCAGTTACAACTATGAGATCTTTAAACAAATTTTTCAAGACCCTAAATATTTTGAGATACATGCACCCTTAGCCCCAGAACATCCAGACGAAGGTGCAGCTAATCACTGTCGTTTTAGTGCTGGGCATACTGGCATAGAAATGTTCGTCTACGGACACAGTGATAAGCAAATCTCCAAACATTACCCTAGTCGCCAGTCTCTGAGCGCTTCTCAGCTTATAGCTTCTCAGCATCTTCTAGATATGGAGCGTTGTGTCTTCGCTCAACAGAACCCAGATGCTATTGATGCTGGAGTCTTCCACAACGATGTCATCAGCACTAGTCATCTCAATGTTTTTCTGTATCACGAACTTGCTTTTACAAACACAGAGTCAGTTATCGGAGAGCTTCAAGACAAATGGTCTCAAATAGAGTCAGAGAGAGACTTGTATCTTATCGCTGCATCCGAATCCGAGCTTAGCCTAGAAGACGCAGTAAAATCCTATCTGTATAACTCCCAGATAGTCTCTCTTGCTCCCGATGATTTTTTATTACTTGCACCCCAAGAATCCCAAGAACTGAGCAGGGTTCGCAAATACATAGAAAAACAAATCCTAGGTGGGGACAACCCCATCAAGCAAGTAAAATACATAGATCTTAGAGAAAGCATGCGCAATGGAGGAGGACCAGCTTGCCTAAGGTTGCGCCTAAGCCTCTCTGAGACTGAGTTTCAAAGCATCAAACCTAGTGTCATCTTTACAGAGGATCTCTACAAAGAACTTAAAACTTACATCAGCAAACACTATAGAGAAGAACTCAGTCCTAGCGACTTAACAGATCACAACTTCATAGAAGAAGCTTTGGCGGTGACTCAAGGGATTTGGGAGATTTTGGCTTTGTCTGACAAATCAAGTTATCTTCTCTTTGAGCATGATGAGTGATAGAAGCTATGAGATTGTAGGCTGGATACAAGCTAGATTCTTTGAGATCTTTTTGCACAAAATCATCAAACTTACTTTGTTTTTGCAAATCTAAATAGTGTTCCCTGAGTTTACTATATTTGCTTCTGATATCCTCATGATCAGCCATAAGTCTCTCTCTATCAAAACTCTGAAGAAGAACAAAAAAACTTTTTTCTTCTTCTCTAAAATGTTGTTCTAAAATTTCAGAGACATAAATCAAGAGGACTTCAAGTTCTTGCAAAAATTTTTGATTATCCATCTCATTCTTGAATTTAGTCAAACTCAATAGTAAAGCTTCTAAGCGAGGATAGATCTCTTGATGTTCTTTATTAATCTTCTCAAACTCTACTCTCATACTATAGACTTATTGCCTCGCCTCTGACCCATAAGCCTTATTCTTGACGATTTGGCAACAAGTCTTATGTAATAGTGTAATGTTAAAATGAATCCTTATGAAAGTCTCTCTCTCTTGGCTCCAAGATTATGTCGATATCAGCAAACTTAGTCCTGAAGAGCTTGCTAGCGAACTGAGTAAAAGAGCCTTCGAGGTAGAAGAGCTTCAAAAGATAGGCAATCCTTTGGAGGGTCCTATAGTTCTAGGAGAGATCAGATCTATAACCAAACATCCAGATGCAGACAAACTCCAAATCACAGAGACTTGCATAGGCTATAACGCAGATGCTAGCGAACACATAGAGCAGATAGTCTGCGGGGCTCGTAATATCAAAGTTGGGCAAAGAATTCCTGTCGCCTACATAGGTTCTAAAGTAGTAGACAGAAAAAATCACTCTCTCCTAGAAATTCGTAAATCTAAAATTCGCGGTGTCGAAAGTAACGGCATGCTCTGTGCCGCAGAGGAATTGGGTTTGAGCAATATCGAGAATATCAAGGAGCAACAAGGAGATGGTATCTACATACTCTATGACCCAAATAATCCAGAAATCCCAGACCTAGCTTCTAAGCTACAACTCGGGACTCCTATCGCCGAAGTCTTGGGTTTCAAAACAGATTATGTTTTTGATATAGGGGCCCGCAGTAATCGTGGTGATGCTCTCTCTATCTACGGGCAAGCTAGAGAGATCTCTGCCCTATTAAGGTCTAGGGGTATTAATGCTCCTCTTACTCCAATCCCGCTTCGAAGTATCCAAGAAGACCCCAAGATCAAAAACATAAAACCCCAGATAGAGGATTTTAATGATTGTTCTGTTTTTTTTACTGTCGCAGTGGAAGGCTTGCAAGTTCAAGAATCACCCGCTTGGCTCAAAGAAAGACTAGAAGCTCTAGGACAAAACTCCATCAACAACCTAGTAGATGTGAGCAACTATGTACTACTAGAATTAGGACAACCTTTGCATTTTTATGACAGAGATCGGCTGCAAGGAGACACACTCACAGCCCGTAAAGCCAGTCCCAGTGAGGCTTTCAAATCTCTCAAAGATCTAGACTATCTATTAAACCCTATTAACCTTGTGATAGCAGATGCTGCTGGACCAGAATGTCTCGCTGGAGTTATGGGCGGACATAGAAGCCAAGTCTCAAGCTCAACCCAGAGCATCATCATTGAAGCAGCAGCTTTCAATGCTGCTAGTGTAAGGCGTTCAGCCAGAGCCGCTGGAATAGATTCCGAATCCAAACGCAGATTTGAAAGAGGTGTAGATAGAGCAACTAGTCGCTTAGCTCTTCTTCGAGCCTTGTCTTTACTCCTAGATATTGCAGAAGAACAGGGTCAAAAGCTCTCCATCAGTAGCATTCAACAATGCGGAGATGATCAAGTCCCCGAACAAATAGTTGAACTCAAAACTCAGGATATAACCAGATATTTAGGACTTCAACTCAATCCAGAACTTATCATCTCCACTCTTGAGCCTTTAGGCCTAAAATATCAGACAACCTCAAAAACAGATTCTCTTGCTTTTAGTATCGCTAGCTTTCGGCAAAATGACCTACGAAGATCCATAGATTTAGTAGAAGAAATTGCAAGGCTATATGGCTTCGACAAAATCCCCAATAGTGCTCCCAGAGCCCTACTTAGCAAAAATAATCACAACTCAAAGCAAACAATCCAAGATATCTTAGTTGCTTCTGGCTTTTCTCAAGCCATACTCAGCAGTCTTGTCGCCAAAAGTCTTAATGGACTAGAAGAGCATGCTATCAGCATGCTCAACCCACTGTCTTCAGAGCATTCCATGCTAAGACAATCTCTCTTACATGGACTCATACAAGCTGCTAGTCGTAATTATGCTTATGATAGATCCCTAGATATTAGACTTTTTGAGACTGGCAAGATCTACTTTAAAGCCAATCCTGAACTAGCTTCTAGCCTCAACGCTCAAATCAACAAAGAAACTTCTAGTATCGAAAAATCTCAAGTCGCTGCCATTCTAGTCAAAACCAGCAAACACTGGAATGAGCAGCAAGATGCATCAAATGATTTTTATGAATTCAAATCCATCATAGAGAATCTCTACCCTCAAGCTAGCTTCTCATCTAAAGCTCCTGATAAATTCAATAGAGCCCTTGAGTTTAGTCACCCGGGAACACTTGCCTATGTAAGGTTAAACCAAAAAAACATCGGTTTTATAGCCAAACTACATCCTCGTATCAGCAAAGAATTAGGTTTAGCAGATGATGTCTATATATTTGAGTTGGATGTCGTACACAACACAAACAAACCCTGCTTCCAAGATATTGCAAGCACCCCTATCATAGAGAGGGATATTACTGTAGATATAAACCCAGAATTAGCTCCGAGATTGGAGTCCAGCCAAATCCTAGAACTAATGAACAGAGAATCCAAAGCCAAAAACATCAAGCTACTCTCTCGCTATCAAAAAAACTCTCTCAGTCCTCTTAGTCTTAGTTATAGACTCAAATGGCAATCCCTTGAAGGCACTCTGAGCGGCGAAGAGATTGATAACAATGTTTCTAGCATCAAAAACTTGCTTGAGAGGGAGCTTGGGGTTACATTTAGATTAGTCTAATGCTAGGAAGACTTATTATCACCATCTTTTGTGCAGCTCTCAGTTCTGCTCTAATTGCCTTTATCCCTGCGTTTTGGCATAGAAGCTTGCCAGTACTAAGCCTCTGCACAGCCCAATTAGCTCTGGTATTTATGTTTGTACTTTTAGCCTTCCCAAAAGCTAACTATGTCAGCTTAATGCGCATGAGCAGATATTACATCAGTTTTCTAGTAATTAATTTTTCTCTTCTTACTTTCATGCCCATACCCAATAAACTATTTAGTTTCGGAGAGATCACAGATACAGTAGCTTGGTTACCTTTTCCTTTCCCTGAGCTGGTTTCAACTAATATTAGCGGCTTGATTATCATCAATATTTTAAGTTTTCTTTTCTTAGCCATACTCCCACAAGAAACAGCAAAGCCTGTAACAGATAGCAACAAAAATCCAAGCCCTTCAAATATCAATATAGAAGAAGACCTTATAATTAAAGCACCTAATGACTTAGAGTATGTTGGCGAGATTAGCAAAGCCAATACTTCTGAGATCAAAGTACCAGAAGCAAATCAACAAGTAAGTGTACTTGAAGAAATCTCCGAGCCTATCACCCAGACAGCTCAAACCCTTTCAGCAGAACAGATAGCCTTCTTAGAGCAAATTGGAGCCGCGAACTCAGAGACAAGTCCCCAGACTAAAACTGAAGAGAGTCTCGCTCCTATACACAAAACTGAAGAAAGCCTCGCCTCTGTATATAAACAAGAACCCGAGAGTGAAAGCTCTGACAAAAACAAACTAGAACAGCTAGAACAAAGCCTTCTGAATAATATAGATTTCAAAATCGACGAAGCACTCTGCATGAACCTCAAAGGTCAAAGCCTAGAAGATACGGTCTTTCATTGGCGCAGCGCAGAGAAATCTCAGCTCTTAGATATTTTTTATGCCTTTGATGATTTCTCTAAACAAAATCAAACTGGCGAACTCTGTCAATTAGTTTTCAAACAGGCTAATGATTGGTATATGATCAGCAAATATCAAGGTTCTTTCCTGATCCTCAAAAGTTCAGCCCCCAAACCAGCAGCAGTACTGGAAACTACCTATAGGGTACTAAGCCAACTTGCCAGCTAAAAAAGCTGAGCTATGATTAATAGTGATGATAGACAAACTGCTGAAATTAGTTTTAGATAACAAGGCGAGTGATTTACACCTTGCAACTAATGAACCACCGATACTTAGAATTGATGGTCATCTTATTAGAACTGAATTCGCTCCTCTCAACTACGAACAAGTCAAAGCCTTATGCTATTCACTACTAAGCGAAAAACATCGGGATCATCTAGAAAAACATTTGGATGTAGATTGTTCTTATGGTTTAGAAGGCCAAGGTCGCTTCAGGGTCAATATCTACAAAGATAGAACTGGTTATGCCGCGGCCTTAAGAACTATCACCGAGACTATACCTCCTTTGGAGACTCTAGGTTTGCCAGACACCGCCAAAGAAGTCGCCAAACTCCCTCGTGGACTGGTTTTGGTAACAGGACCTACTGGCTCAGGCAAATCCACAACCCTAGCTGCGATCATGGATTGGGTGAACACTCATAGATCTGAACATATACTTACAGTAGAAGATCCCATAGAGTTTGTTCATCGCTCCAAAAAAAGCATTATTAATCAGCGCGAGATAGGATCTGACTGTGAGTCTTTTAGCTCTGCCCTGAGAGCCGCTCTCAGAGAGGATCCTGATGTAATACTTATAGGAGAAATGCGAGATCTAGAGACCATCTCTCTAGCCGTTAGAGCTGCTGAAACTGGTCACTTGGTCTTCGGAACTTTACACACTAGCTCTGCAGCCCAAACTTTAGATCGTCTAATAGATGTCTTTCCTCCCAGCCAGCAGACTCAAGTCCGCATACAGCTCAGCAATTCCCTCAAAGCAGTTCTCAGCCAAACTCTAGTCCCCAAAATAGGTGGCGGCAGGGTTATGGCTATGGAGACCATGATAGTAACCCCAGCCATTGCCAATCTTATCCGTGAAACAAAAACCTCACAAATTTACAGCGCCATCCAAACAGGACGCAAAGAAGGCATGCAAACCCTAGAAGCCGCTCTAGCTGAGCTATACAACGCTGGGAAGATTAGACTAGAAGATGCTCTTGCTCGCTCATCTAAAGTAGATGAACTTAGGAATCTTATTAGTACAACAGCGAATGTCTAAACTTGATACCATAAGTCCAATATGCTCTTTAGCCTCTTAATTATTCTAGGAATCGCTTATTTACTTCATCTCAGCTTTATTGCTGCTGGCAATATGACAGATTGGCAAATTAGTTTATATCGCAAACTAGGCTTAATGCGCATAGATAATTATCAAGCCAAAGCCCTACAACCCAATAGCCTAGATGTTCATCTTGCTAGATCTTTTGCTAGACAAAAAACAGATGGTGATTTTGAGACATTTGAAGCTGATTACACCGTGCTTGCACCGGGAGATTTTATTCTCGCTACCACCCAAGAATATTTTTATTTTCCGCGCAATATCCATGGTGTCCTCCAAGGCAAAAGCTCTTGGGCTAGACTTGGGCTCTATGTGGAGTCTGCAGGGCTCTTCGATAGTGGTTTTCAGGGTGAGGCTGTAGTAGAACTTACTAACCAAGGCAACTGCCCTTTGACTCTTAGAGCAGGCACTGCTATAGCTCAAATGATTTTTTATCGCAATTTACCAGTCCTTAGACCTTACGGTAAGAAAAAACACTCTAAAAGTAATTATCAAGGTCAAACTGGAGCTACACAAAGCGCCTTACAAGATGTCCTACAAAAAGACCTAAGTAAACTCCAAGAGCGGCTTAGCCCAGAAGCTGTCTCTTAGAGTAGGCTTCTAGATTAGCTTTGAACTGTTCTTGGAAACTCTCTGTATCCAAATCTTCAGTCCACAACAACAGCGCAGGTTCTTTATTGTCCTCATAATAATTAGGACGCAAACCCTGTCTATGAAAAGAATATTTGCGATATAGCTCTTGAGCAGCAAGATTACTCAAGCGTACCTCTAGGGTTACAGCTCTAATAGATTGACACAAAGCAAAATCCAGCAAAGCCAACAACAAAGCCTCTGCAAGCCCTTGGCGACGAGCTTTGGGGTCTACAGCCAAAGTTACTATATGCAACTCATCACAGACTATCCAAGAACCTATATAAGCTAATAGCTCGGACTCCAAACTTTCTGCAACCAAATACAATGCGATGGGATTGTCTAGTTCTCTGATAAAATTTGCAGCCGTCCAGTGATGAGTACCAAAAGCTTGGGGTTCTATAGCCATAATCGCAGGAATATCCTGAAGAGTCATTTTACGCAAACGGAATCTAGGATTAGCTTGTAAGAAGTTTTCCACTTAGTCAATCCTCAAATCTGGGGCTATTTCATACAAAGCCTTCATCACAAAATCTCTTTCTAGCATACGAGGGTGAGGTAGTTGCAAATCAGCCTCGTCCAGCTCCAAATCCCCAAAAATTAAAATATCTATATCAATCTTACGAGCCAATTTGCGGCCCCTAGTATCCCGCTCTGGGTCTATATTTCGCTCTATCTCACGAATATAAGCTAATAAATCTCGGGGTCCCAAAGCAGTTTCTATCTGAACAACGGTATTCAAAAAATCATAAGGTCCTGCTTCTTCTATCGCAGGATTCTCTAGCCATGAAGACTGGGCTAAGATCTTCGTCTTGGGTAATTCTGATAAAGCTTTGCTAGCGAGTAGCAGTTGGGCTTCCCTGTCGCCCAAATTAGAACCTAAGCCCAAATATGCTATTTCTAGTGCTTTCAAGACCTAACTATTATAATAGACTTGTTTGATAGTCAAACTTATCTATTCTTTATTTGCTCTCGCCTTAAGCCTTGCTTTTGCGAGCTTTGTCAATGTTTTGATTTATAGGATCCCACTTGGGCTATCTATCATTAGACCGGGTTCTTTTTGCCCTGAATGCAAGAACTCAATCCACATTAAAGACAATATCCCAATACTTAGCTATGTGTTGCTCAAAGGTCTATGTAGATTTTGCTCTAGCGTTATCAACAAATCCTACCTACAAATAGAAATTCTCATCACCGTACTTTCTCTACCTTTCATCGCTCGTCATATATTGTTCGAATTTGCCCCAGAAAAGTTTTTCTTCTCTTTAATTTTTATTTCTATCGCAGTTGCTCTTGCGGTAATAGACCACAAGACACATAGCCTGCCTCATGAATTAACCTATAGTGCGATTTTACTAGCTTTAGTTTATGGGGGCTTGATTAACGAAGGACTCTCTTCCCTAGCTGCTCTTGGCTCTGCTTTTTTCTTTTTTGATATGCTCACTCACTTTGGTAACCGTTATTATTACGGGATCAAAGCTCTTGCCATCATACCCGGCGCCCTTAGTTTTCATCAAGAAGAACTTAGACTTAGAATTTCCCAAATTTACATTGCTGTCTTTAGCCTAATTATCCTTGCTGCTATATTTTGGAGACCAGCTTTAATGATGATCACAGGGGGACTTGGTCTACTTTATGTAATCTATGAAATTTTTATAGATTTTTATTTCAATTCTAATCGCAATAGCGCCTCTGGTAATATCAATGAACTCGTTAGCGGTAGCCCCAACCAAGAGAGCATACTAGGTGGTGGAGATGTGGCCATGTTAGCTTTTGTTGCAGCTCTCACTAGAGGGGAGTTCCTCTACACTTTAATCCTAGCGTCGGTATTAGGCTTGCTATATGCTCTCTCCCTTAGCTACATCCAAACTCGTAGTTTCAATATCCAAGGACAAAAAATACCTTTTGGGGCCGCACTTGCAGCTTCTTTGATTACTGTTATGATACTGAATGTGGTCATATGACTACTTTAGTTATCGATCTTTCTGATGAATTTATTGCTGTCGCCAATGGCGATGATTATTATTTGTCGACTATTTCTAGTAGAGCATTTTGGGATTCTTCCGAAACCTGCCACAAAACTCTCAAGGACTTTTTAGAAGGGCACAATCTTCGCAGCCCAAGAACTCTAATCTTTAGCCTTGGCATCAAATCCCTTAACTATCAGGTTATAAGCCTGCCCGAAAAAATCAAAGAAAGAGAAAAAAAAGTCTTATTAGGTTTAGAAATAGACAAGAATAAATTTAAATTGTGCTTCAACTACAAAAAACTAGACCTTACTTTGCGCGAAGAAGATGGAATTTTGGTTTGCGATTACATAGTTCTTGGACTCAAAAATGGCTTACAAGAACAGTTACAAAATTTTGCCAAAAGCATCAATGTCAAGAACATTAGAGCTATCGCCAGTTTCATGCTCTTCAGCCCCAGTCCTACAGAGAGCTTGAGCGCAACTGCCTATATTGGCAATGAGCATAGTGAAATTTGTATTTGGGGCGGCTCTCAACCTCTTGCTATAGCCGCCATCCCCAATACAGGAGATCCTCTGGAGGATCTTAGTCGTTTTATTTCCAATTACAGTGAGCAAATTGAAAACTTGGAAATCTCTAATATTAGACTTTATGGTCCGAGGGTTCCAGAAGTGGGACTTAACTATCCCTACCAAAGCCTCCCCAACCCCAACTCAGCCATAGCTTCTTCTTTATCTAGGGCTGCTGGACAGATGGATTTGCTCATCAAAACCAAGTTACCCAAACCTCCCATTGCTATTACTTTTCGCAATCTGAGCTTCCTCTTCAGTTTTCTTGCCCTTGCTGGGCTCATCGTTTATACCAGTATCCTAGAATCTAATACTCTCAGGTACAAACACGAACTGCGCAGACTCAATCATAGAGCGGAACGCATGAAGCAAATCAACGCTCAAGCCAAAAAACTAGAAAGCCAAAAAATCGAGCATCAAGGCGAAAGAGATTTCTATCTCAAGATCAGCAAGCGCCGTATCCCTTGGCATTTGATCTTTTTTGAATTAGGGGATCTTAGTCCTCGCAATCTTTGGTTCGAGAGATTCAATGCAAGCAAAAATAATGTCCTTATCGCTGGTAAAGCTAGCAGCCCAGAAGATGTTGCGGCCCTCTCTCTCAATCTGAGTAACAGCTCTAGATATTTCAAAGATGCTCAGGTTATAGGCATGAGAGACTACAAAGAAGGTCCCAAAACCTATGTAGAGTTCCAGCTCAACGCCAAGCTTAAGTCGCCTTTGGAGCCGCAGGTCTCAGAGACTAAGCCTTCTCAGTCGAGCCCACAGAAGATAGCTCCGTCAAGAACCTGAGGACTGCTGCGGTTCTCTTCTTTGTACAAAAATCTGTCGCGCAATCCCACTTAACATAAATCCAATAATAGCAATTCCTGAGTGTTAATACGAGTCTAAACATTATAACAATATTATAATTTAATGGCTTCAAAAAAGCAGTCTGGGTTAGAATATATGCGTTTGCGGGACTTTTGAGGATAAATAATATGACACGCTCAGTAAAGATAGAAGATTATAGAAATATGGGTATCGCTGCACACATTGATGCAGGCAAAACAACTACCACCGAAAGAATACTTTTTTATTCAGGCAAGATTCACAAAATCGGTGAAGTCCATGAAGGTACTTCTGTTACTGACTGGATGGAGCAAGAAAAAGAACGGGGCATTACTATTACAGCTGCTGCGATCTCCACAGAATGGCAAAACAAATACATCAATCTTATCGATACTCCCGGACACGTAGATTTTACTATTGAGGTAGAGCGCTCAATGCGGGTCCTAGACGGGGTTGTAATAGTCCTATGTTCCGTCGGCGGTGTACAACCTCAAACCAAAACTGTTTGGAGGCAGGCAGATCGTTACAAAGTACCTAGAATAGTTTTCGTAAACAAAATGGACAGATCTGGGGCTGATTTTTTCAAAGTAGTAAAACAACTCCGTGAAGATGTTCGCGTCAATGCCCGTCCCCTACATGTTCCTATCGGTGCAGAAGATCAGTTCCAAGGCTTAGTGGATCTTCTTGAGAAAAAAACTTATATCTATAACAACGATACTGGTACAGATATTTCTATCACTGATGGTTTCCCTGCAGATTTAGCTAGCAAATGTGCTCAACTAAGAACAGAACTTATTGAGTCGATAGCTGAAAATGACGAAGCCATGATGAATAAATACCTTGAAGAAGGTGAAGATGCTTTTAGTGTAGAGGCTCTCAAAAAAGGTCTACATGATGCTGTTACTAATATTCAAGTTATCCCTGTGCTTTGTGGCTCTGCCTTCAAAAACAAAGGTGTCCAAAAACTACTAGATGCCATCGTAGATTATTTGCCTAATCCATTAGAAGTGCAACAAATCAAAGGCCTAGACAAACACTCCAAAGAAGTTACTCGCAGATGTGATGACAATGAACCAATGGCTGCTCTTGCTTTCAAAGTGATGACAGATCCTTTCGTTGGCAGGCTCACTTTCGTGCGCATGTATTCTGGTGTCATCAGTGCTGGTAGCTATATCTATAATTCGAGCAAAGACAGTAAAGAAAGAGTCTCTAGGCTCATCAAACTTCAATCAGATCAACGAAATGAAATCCCGGAAATCAGAGCAGGGGATATCTGTGCAGTAGTAGGTTTCAAAGACACTACTACAGGCAATACTCTCTGTGATGAAAAAAATCATGTAATCTTGGAGTCTTTGCATATCCCAGAGCCAGTGATTTCTGTAGCTATAGAACCCAAAACCAAAGCAGACCAAGAAAAACTTTCTCTGGCTCTACAAAAACTTGCCGAAGAAGATCCTACTTTCCGTGTCAAAGTAGATCACGAAACTGGTCAAACCATCATCTCTGGTATGGGTGAGCTACATCTAGAAATACTTGTAGATCGTCTCAGAAGAGAGTTCAAAGTCGAAGCTGATGTAGGTAAACCTCAAGTTGCTTATCGTGAGGCTATCAGGAATAAATCTACAGCCGAAGTCAAATACGCCAAACAATCTGGTGGTAAAGGACAGTACGGGCATGTGGTTATTGATTTTGAACCTATCCCTATCGGTAAAGATGCAGAAAACAAAGACCTGCCTACTTTCGAGTTTGTCAATAAAATCGTAGGAGGTATCATCCCTCGCGAATACATACCTGCCGTAGAAAAAGGTCTCAAAGGTGCTATGAATAGCGGAGTCCTAGCTGGCTACGAAGTCATAGGCGTGAAAGCCACTCTCCATCACGGTTCCTTCCATGAAGTAGACTCCTCTGAGTTAGCTTTCAGTATCGCTGCTTCTATGGCCTTCAAAGAAGGAGTCAGTAAAGCTTCTCCTTGTTTGCTAGAACCAGTGATGAAAGTAGACATCGAAGTACCAGAGTCCTTTATGGGTGATGTGATCGGTGATATCAGCTCTCGTCGTGGTCGAGTAGAAAAAATGTCTACCCAAGCTGGGCTTTCTTTTGTGAGTACTTATGTGCCTCTCTCTAATATGTTTGGTTATGCTACAGATATTCGTAACAAAACCAAAGGACAAGGTACTTTTACGATGGAGTTTGCTTCATATGAAGAAGTTCCTCCTAATGTAGCTGCAGAAGTTAGCAAAGCTAGGTCAGCAACAGCAACAAGGTAAGCTAAGGCAAGTCTATGGATAGTGCATCCAGACTGAATTCTAGACCTCGGGTCTTGGTCATAGATAACTATGATAGCTTCGTCTACAACCTAGTACAGTATTTAGCTGAGCTAGGTGCTGAGACTCTGGTCTATCGTAACGATGCAAGCATCTCGATAGTTGAAGAGCTAAAACCCTCACACATACTACTATCCCCGGGACCCGGGAAACCAAGTGACTCTGGGCTTTGCATAGACATACTCAAACACTACGCTGGACAAATCCCCATACTAGGAGTCTGCCTAGGTCACCAAGCCATCGCTGAAGTCTGCGGAGCCAAAGTCATCAAGGCACCCTATCTAATGCATGGTAAAACCAGTCATATTAAGCATTATGGCGCTCCACTTTTCAAAGATATCCCAGAGAACTTTGTTGCAACTCGTTATCATTCTTTGATTATAGACAGAGACTCTATTCCAGAAGGGACTCTATCCATAGATGCTGAAACAGACGATGCTCTAATAATGGCTGTCTCTCATCTATCTTTAGACGGGCTTTGGGGAGTCCAATATCATCCAGAATCTATACTCTCAGAACATGGACACAAGATGTTATCAAATTTCCTCAATTACAGGATAGGTGGAACACGGTGCTAATGAGGGTTCTAGGGCTGAACACAGGGACTTCGGTGGACGGAGCAGATCTCTGTCTTATAGAGTGGAACTTAGAAAAACTTAGTGGCTACAAAGTCATAAGATCCGCCTCTTATGATTTTGACAAAGAACTAAAACAAAATATAGAGAAACTCATCAGGCTACAAAACGCCAATTTACAAGAAATCTCTGATATTAATTTTGCTTATAGTCGCTGGCTAGCTGATCTCATTAATGATTTCAAGTCCAAAAAACAAAGCCCTGCAATCAAGTCAATGAGTAGCTTTGAAGATTATGACGAAAATGGCAATCCTCGCCCAGAGATAGAACTTATTGGGATACATGGTCAAACTATTTTCCATGGACTGAATAGCACTTGGCAACTGGGTTCTGGTTCTATAATTGCCAAGCTTAGTGGTATAGATGTGTTTTATGATTTCCGCCCAGCTGATATGGCTCTGGGTGGAGCTGGAGCCCCTCTAAGTAGCTATTTAGACGAAAAACTTATACGGAACCAATATCCCGAAGAATGTATCGCTACGCTAAATATAGGTGGCATCGCTAATATCACCGTAATGCAGCCGGGCAAATTTACTATTGCTTATGATACAGGTCCCGGTAATACTCTCATAGACATACTCATGCAAAAACTTTTCAAAAAAGACTATGATGAATCTGGTTCTATTGCTTTTACTGCCAAGGTGAATGAAGCTTTTGTTGCTAGCCTCTATGATCGCTGTGAGTACTTCCAAAGCCCCCCTCCCAAAAGCACTGGACGAGAGCTTTTCAATGAGAAGTTCGCAGATAAACTTTTGGATCTAGGTAACAAAGAAACTATTATTAGCTCTGCTTCTTGGCTCACTGCCTATAGTATTAGTCAAGAACTCGCCAAATATCCCCTCACTAAAGTTTTTGTTGCTGGTGGTGGTCGCAAAAATAAATTTATAATGGACAATCTCCAGCACCTTAACCCATCTATACAATTCAGATCTCATGATGAACTCAATATAGACGACCAATACAAAGAAGCCATGTTGTTTTCTTTGTTGGCTTTTAGTAGTTATCATGGTATCCCCAACAATGTCCCCGGCTCAACTGGTGCTAGCGGGGCTACAATATTAGGGAGTAGAGCTTATGCATGACATCAAATATTCATTAACCAAAATAATTGCGACGCTTGGTCCCACATCTGAAGATGAAGATACCATCAGGAAACTTATAGAAACTGGTGTTAATGTGGCTCGCATTAATTGTTCACACGGTGATTGGGCTGAGCGCCGCAAACGCATAGAGACTGTGCGCCAAATCGCCAAAGATCTTAGACGCCCAGTTGGTATCTTAGTAGATCTTCAAGGTCCTAAGATCCGCACAGGGACTCTGCCTGAAGATGGCATAGAGATAGTTACAGATGAGCGTATCATCCTAAGCTCTAACGAAAATAAAGCCAATTACAGTAAATTTCCTCGTATAGTACATATACGCAATTACCCCAAACTGGCTTCAGATTTAGCTCCCGGACAAAGGATCTTATTAGATGATGGGCTCCTAAGACTTACAGTGGTTCAGATCCAAGATGATGAAGTAGAATGTAAAGTTATTTTTGGTGGTACTCTCAAATCCAATAAGGGAGTGAATTTGCCAGAATCCAAACAACTACAAGTCGAGGCTATCACTGCTAAAGACCGGGAAGATATCATTGAAGCGATCCGAGTCGAAGCAGATTTTATCGCTCTTTCTTTCGTGCGTAGAGCAGAAGACATCATAGATCTCAAAGAACTTATCAATCAAGCCAAACTGGAACTGCATTGTAAATCTCCTATCAAAACCATAGCCAAAATAGAAAAACCCCAAGCTCTGCATTGTATAGATGAGATCTTAGACGAAGTCGATGGGGTCATGGTGGCCCGCGGAGACCTAGGCGTAGAGCTGGAAGCAGAGAAAGTACCCCTAGCCCAAAAAAACATTATCCGAAAAGCCAACCATAAAAAGAAATTTGTTATCACTGCCACTCAGATGATGGATTCCATGATCCGCAATCCCTTCCCTACTCGTGCGGAGGTCTCAGATGTAGCCAATGCTATTCTCGATGGGACAGATGCCATCATGCTTTCTGGAGAAACAGCCTCTGGCAAATACCCCATCCAAGCTGTAGAATATATGCGCAAAATCGCTCTAGAAGTAGAGTGTAGCGATTCTATCTTGAGTGAGAGACTAGATCTTCGAGAACTTTCCAAATTAGGTCTTAGCTATGTTGAGACTGATAATTTTGCAATAGCCCAAGCCATCTATGATCTAGCTTGTCTCCCTCATATCCGCACCATAGTTGCTTTCTCTTGCTCAGGACGCAGTGTACAACTAATGTCCAAGCTAAGACCCCACGCAAGAATTATCGCTGCGACTACCTACAGACATACCTACAACTATCTCTCTATGGTCTGGGGTGTTACACCTGTATATTTTGATGAAGTAGAACACACTACCAAAACCATTATCAATATGGAGAATTTTCTTCTAGCCCAAGGTCTAGTACGCGAGGGCGAGACTATCATCATCACTGGGGGTCTACCTATCGCAGCCCGTTCTTCAGCAAATTTCATCAAACTGCATCAATGCAATGGCTCACTCCATGATCTAGTCAAAGTAGCCAATGCTTGCCAAGTCGTCAATAAAGACCTTGGGCCGAGTTTGAAGGTTTAAAGCATATTATTCGGACTTGACAGTTTGATAAGACTCATGTTAGAGTCTTAGTTTATGAATATTATCCCCCCCCCTATAGAGACCAGTCCCGAGACTAGACGATTGATGGCTGAAAGCCATAGGCGTTTTCTGGAAGGACAAGCGGAAATAAGAAAAAAGCCTCCTGAATATCGTCCCACTTCTCCTAAAGAGGAGTACTATCATATACTCCGTACTCTAAATAGGGCTAGACAGGAGTTTCTTGCTAAGGGCGGCAGCTTTAATGATCCCCATATGCCCAATTTTTCAGAGCAGGATCTAGAGCGCCTAAAGATACTTCGACAGCATATTACTCGGTAGACACTGGCAGAAAATACTACTCATCTAATACAGAGTTCAGCGCATCCTTAATCTCATAAAAATCCCGAAACTCCGGGAAAGCAGTCCCCAAAGGAGTTCTAGGGTCTCGGACTAGTTTTGCGACCTGCATTCCAGAAGCTTGAGCGGCTTCTAATTCTGCATCTATATCAGAGAGGAAGAGAACTTTAGTTGGCTCTGTTCCCAAAGTTTTGAGGATATAACGATAAGAAGAAGCTGAGTTTTTGGCTCCTATATGTGTATCAAAATTATCACTAAATAAATAATTCAGGTCTCCATATTCAGTATGGCCAAACAATAATTTTTGGGCAGCGATAGAGCCTGAAGAATAAACATAAAGCTGGATACCCTCTCGATGCCAATCACAGAGGACTTTATAGGCATCTTCGTATACATGACTACGATAAACCCCTTGCTCATAACCTTGTTTCCAGATGAGTCCTTGTAGTTCTTTGAGCGGGGTATATTTGCGATCTTCATCTATGTACTTGATGAGTAATTGAGTTTTAGCTTCCAAGCTAGAACCGGGGATCTCCATTAGGATGCGCTCCAGCTCAGGGCTATAGACCTCAGTCCCTGAGAGGAATTCAGCCATATGCTCGCGGGCATAGGGGAAGAGTATGTCTTTGACAAAACTAATAGAAGTCGTAGTCCCTTCTATATCCGTTACTATATGAGTGATTTTATCCATGAGAATAAATCAAATCATCCAAGGCAGGAAAACGACTAGAAATATCATCTCCCGTGTAAGTAGCAATCCAGCCTGCCTCATCAGTAAAAAATCTAATACATCTAAAATCTGGCTGAAGCCCAGTATCAAACCAGTGTTTAGTCTGAGCTGGCACGAAAATAAAATCATTTTGCTTGCAAAGGATTTGGTAGACACGGTCTTGGGCATGCACGCAAAACAAACCCTGTCCCTCTATAAAAAACCTCACCTCATGATCACTATGAGTATGTTCTGCAAGAAATTTATTGCGGACACTAGAGATGTCACCGCCTGCTTTAAGGCTCACGACATCAACACTATTAAAAGCATATTGCTGTTTGATGGCTTCTATCTCACTAGTATAAGCTGCTAGTATCTCATCAGCTTGGGCTTCCTCACTCAAAGACTTCAAAGCCGCCCAACGACTGAATTTGAGACCAATCTCAGAAAGCAAGTCACTTATAAGCTCTGGGTTTTCTGTCTCCCTAACAAGCATCCCAGACTCTTGATAAATTTTCAATCTCGACATATTAAAGTCCTTTTGCTCCACTCAAAATCTAAGAGCATATCTATAGCTTCTAGATGCCTGTATAAATCTTGCATATTAGGAGCCCAAACATAGAGTCCGTGACCGCGAATTAAATAAGCCCAATGATCTAAGGGTCCATCAAAACTAGAAAGATAGTTAGTTACTTCTTGAGCTAAATCTGCTATGCGTTGAGTGTTATTGAAGATAGGAAGACAGAGACTGTCTTCATGACTAGTTCTGGTTCCTATGGCTTTGAGTAGTTCATAAGATCTAAGAATAAGTTCTTCCGAGGGATGATGTATAGAGAGAAGTACACTCAAGCGAGAATGTATATGAGCTATGGCTCCTATCTCTGGATAATCACGATATAGATGTGAATGCAGTAAGGTCTCTGCTGAAGGTTTAGAGCCTGTCCGAAAAGTCCCATCTGCGTTGTTATGCTCGCCCTCACGATGCTCATTTATGTCTAATAAACTCCGCTCGCTCGGACTTGCATGCCTAGCATCTGGGAGCTTTTCGGATAGGCTCTTAAGACATAGATTTTTATTGCTCTCTGTCTTATCAAGTCCCGCCCTCTCATCTAATGCCGTACAACTCTTATTCCAGTCTACTGAATCTAATCTGGAATCCACAATCACAAAATTATCTTGGGTGAGCTTACCCTTATGGCAGCCAGAGCTTGTTATAATAAAATTATAATCATCTATTCGCTGGGAAAGATTACCGCTAGTGGCTGGTAGCCAGCCTCTCTCTGCAGCAAAAGTACCTAGTTCTATAAGTTCTTGTTTTAATCTTTCCAATACACTTACGATATTAGCAAATTAAGGATGCGCTGAAAAACGAAGTTTTGAAGCGACATCCGTAGGGATAGAGACTTAAGGACCCGCTCTGCGAGCGGGGCTGAGCCACGGTCGCAGTTTGCGACTTTACCGTATTTTGTATTTTTCAGCGGGTCCTTAAGGACGCGCTCCTAAACGCTGTTTTGAGGCGACATCCATCATGGATAGAGACTTAGCTTCTGACGGACTTAAATGCCCAAGACCCATTTCGTTGTTCTGCTCTGAGAGTCCTTGAAAATATCTACCAAAACCATCCCAGAGAAAACTAAGAGGACGAAGATACTGGGAGTAATTAGGAATAAATTTGGAACCTAAATCAAATAAAGTCCCAGCCAAATAAGCAAAACCAGATTTAATATAGTTAAATCTTTTGAAATGCCATTGATGAGGTAGAAGTTGCTCTGCATCTACAACTCCACCACCAGTATCCCTAATAAGGGCTCCTATTTTGTCATCACCAGTGATAAGCCAATAACCAAAACCCAATAGAGATAAAAAGGCTCCGCTAAGACCTAGTATAGGTTTACCTTCTATGATTGCTCGAATAGGATTACGCCAACTTTGTTCTATAATTTTGCAACTACCTTGGATGAAATTACTGAAATGCGCTCCAATACTAGGAAAGGAGCGAGAGACCTTCATAATATTGTTGACTTGATTTGACCACTGAGTAAGAGCTACCCCCAAACCATTCATCATATAAGTATGTTTTTGTGGAACAAATAAACCATTAAAAACATAAACCAAATAACCAATAGCACTTGTAAGATTTTTGTATCTAAATTGTTGAGCTGCATTAATCGCACCATTGATTAAAAAAAATATTTTAGTCCCAAGTTCTCCAGTTTTCTGTCCTAAGTTTGCAAGAGGTTTTAGAGCCGGAATTTGACTAAGAAAAGAAACCGCATTAGCTGTCGCTTGACCATAATTAGCAATACTCAAAATAGAACTCTTGTGTTGCTCTAAAAAATCTATAAAATTTATTGTAAAAGCATTAGTCCTAGTTGCCCTAAACTTGCTCTTAGCTTGCTCATCACTAGCCAAGCTAAGTTTATTGCCTCGGACTGGCTGGGGTCTAAGAAGAGCTGGAATACTAGACAAGCCTAATTCATATTATCACAATACGCCATACGCATTGGAGCCAAAAAAAAGCCTTTACTAAAGGCTTTTAGCTAGTTTTGCTAACATATGCAAGACAAATGGCTACCCAAACACAGGCTAACACAGCGAAAGTTCTGAGCAAGCTTCTTGACGAATATAAACAAAGCCTAAAGGCCAAAGGCCCAGTCCTAGAGTGGTCAGATGCTTTTTTGGAAAAATTCCAGACTAAATATCGCAATGCTGCTCGTAAATATAGGGGCTCTTGGTCAATAGAATTTTATGAAGCCCTACAGGATATCAATAAAGAGAGCCTCAAAAGATCTAATTAGAGTTGAGTCGGATTTGGAGCATCTCCGTAAACCTCTTGTGGATCAAAGGTCTTAGCTTCTTCCAAAAATTCTAATCTTAGGTCTGAAAATTGCTTAACAGAAGTTAAATTCAAAGGAATAGCTCTATAAAAACAAGACCTATAACCCACATGGCAACTGGCTCCTGAGCCTTCAACACTCACTCTCATCCAGATACAATCTTGATCATCATCTATACGCAGTTCTTTAATTTTTTGGACTAAACCACTAGTTGCGCCTTTATGCCAGAGGATCTGACGGCTACGACTATAATAATGAGCTTCACCAGTCTCTATACTTTTACGCAGAGCTTCCTCATTCATGTAAGCATGCATCAAAAGCTCACCTGAGGCATAATCTGTGCAAACAACTGGAATAAGACCAGAGATATCGAACTTAGGAGCCAATTCAAGACCCTCTTCCACCTGTTCAACACTGCTTCTTTTGGCAAAACTATTAGGTTCAAGATTAGTCATGACTTTTATTTTAGCAGCTCCATAATCCAGAGCAAACTATTGAATTATATTTTCGAACAAAGCCCTCTGCGACTGCCTTTCATCCCTACCCTGAAGAACAGGTGTTTTCGGCAGAGAGCGATAAAATATTGCCATGGTCTTGCTCTCTTTTATATTTTTATATCTTCTGATAACTATCATCATCGGCTTAGGAGCGACTCGTTTTATCAAAAGCGCAAAAGATTTTGCAACCGCTAATAAAAAAATGCCTTTGATGATCAGCACAGCTGCAATCTTTGCAACTTGGTTTGGTGCTGAAACTATGTTAGGAGCCCCTGTTGAGTTTATGAATGGGGGACTTTTAGGAGTCATAGAAGATCCTTTCGGAGCTGCTCTTTGTTTGTTTTTGGTAGGGGCTTTTTTTGCACGCAAGATGTATAGGCTGGATATGCTGACCATTAACGATCTCTTTGCTAGAAGATTTGGGCGAAGAGTAGAGATAGTCGCCAGTATTTTTATGGTTCTCTCCTATATCGGCTGGGTGGCCGCTCAACTCATAGCAGTAGCCACTGTACTTGAGACAGTGACTGGCTTAGAGCAAAGCATTGGTATCTGGGTTTCGACTATCGTCGTCTTAGCCTATACCTATGCTGGTGGCATGTTCGCTATCTCTATTACAGATTTCATACAAACCATAGTAATTATTTTTGGATTAGTCTTCATTACTATCAAACTTCTCATCCAAACTCCAGATCTAGCCGCTGTTTTTAATTCTTATCCGCCTGATTTTTTTAATTTCATACCCCCAGCCAATACCGAAGCTTGGTTGAACTACATAGCAGCTTGGATAACCATAGGCATGGGTTCTATCGCTCAACAAGATGTCTTCCAAAGAGTTATGACTTCAGACTCAGAAGACAATGCTCAACTATCTTCCTATCTGGCTTGCATACTATATATGACGGTAGGACTCTTGCCATTACTTATAGTCATGCTCGCCAAAGCCAATGGCCTACTGGATCTTGAGCATTTGAACAAACAAACTTTATTACTATCTATAGTCAATAAAGATGATCTTTGGATACAAATTATGTTCTTCGGGGCTTTTCTATCCGCCGTGATGAGTACCGCTAGCGGAGCAATGTTAGCTCCTGCAACAGTATTAGCAGAAAATCTCATCAAACCCGCTCTCAGTCATAAAATCAGCGACAAACAATTACTCCGCATTTTAAGAGCCTCCGTAATCATCATAGGAGTCTCTGCACTAATACTTGCTCATGGCAATAAAAGCATTTATGAATTAGTTGGTGCTTCCTCTGTATTAAGTTTGGTTTCTCTTTTTGTACCCTTGGTCATGGCCCTTTGGACCCAAACTCGCAATGAGCTTGCAGCACAGCTGTCTATCTGGCTAGGTATCTCAGGTCTGCTCTATGCAGATAATTATGGATTTGTAATAGCAGGAACTAAAGTTCCCAGCCTTTTAATCGGGCTCAGCATGAGCTTTATAGGTTTTGCTTTGGGTTCTATCTACTTTCCAGCAAAACCTCAAAAATCACAGCAGCCATGAGTGGCTTCTAGTCTTATGCTAAAATCGCCTGCTGAGCATGACTCAAGAAAGCTTTAGTTTCCTTTCTATCGTAACTTTATTAGGAGGGACGGCTCTTTTACTTTACGGTCTAGATGTAATGGATCTGAATTTGCGTAATGCAGCAGGTCCTAATTTCAAATTAGCCATAGAACAAGCCACCCGTAATACTTGGTTAGGGGTTCTTTTGGGTACTTTACTCACAGGCATAGTACAAAGCAGTACAGCAGTCACTTCTATTCTGGTTTCTTTTGTCCAGTCTGGTCTTATTAATTTTGAACGCACTATAGGTGTGATGCTAGGAGCCAATATAGGAACCACAGTAACAGCTCATATAATGGCTATCAACATAGTCAAATGGTCTCTAGCAATAGTCTTCATGGGTTTTATGATCCAGACTTTGGCTAAACGCAATCAAAATATTTATATAGGTAATGCCATTATGGCTAGTGGCATTATGCTCTATGGTCTACAGCTAATGTCTGATTCCATGAAGCCTCTTAGACATTCTCAGATCTTCTTGGACATGATGCAGAACTTCGAAAGCCCTATTGTCGGGATTTTGGTTGGAGCAGCTTTTACAGCCCTCATACACTCTAGTGCTGGGGCTTTAGGGGTCATGATAGGACTTGGCATGCAAGGCCTATTAACGGTAGAAGCCGCTGTGCCTCTTATGCTAGGAGCCAATATCGGAACCTGTGTAACTGCCGTGATAGTATCTCTCAAAACCTCTTACCAAGCCAAACGCGTAGCTGCAGCACATATAGTCTTCAATATTCTTGGGGTCTTGCCTTTTGCTTTTATCATTCCTCAATTCACAGCTTTTATTAGTAGTTTTAGTCCACCTAATAATGTGGCTCAATTTATAGCCAATTCCCAAACGGTTTTTAATATCATCACCGTAGCCTTAGCCCTACCTTTTATCAAGCAGCTAGTCTGGCTTTGCTCCATACTGGTTCCTGCGGATCAAGACTCTCTTCGACAAAAATACAATCTCCCCATCATCAGTCAATTTTCTAGCAACCCAGATATTGCTCTAGCCCAATCCAGAGAAGCCATTCGCTGCATGCGCAGCATAGTAAGAGAAATGCTCTGCCTCTCTGGTAAATATTTTCTCAAACAACACGAATTAGATTATGCTCGCATCGAAAACCTCAAAAGAGATCATCGTGAACTAAGAAGAGATCTTAGTAAATTTTTGAGCAAACTCAATGCTAGAGGGAGTTTCAAGCTAGGTATCACAGAGACCACAGACATACTGAACCAAAGTTCAATAATTAATGAAATCGAGCATATAGTACATAGACTGAGCTATACCTTAGAAGGCATGGATAGACAAATCCCAGTCTTTGATACAAGATTCCAAGGCTTAGACTCATATTTCTTCCATACTGTGAGGTCCTTCAACTATGCTACAGACTCTTTCTTGCGTAAATCTCCAGAAGCTGCCATCAAAATATCTAGAAACATAGATAGAATGAGTTCTTTTGCAGAACAATTCAGAGCTACAGCCATAGAACAAATACACAACGACAAGAACTTAGAACATGATCGTATCAACCTAGAAGTCTTGGATGTCCTGCGTAGCATCAACGCTAGTAGCCAGCGCATCTGCAACATAGTCCTAACAGAAACATCCAAAGTGAGCTAAGATGAGCTACCTCAATCGCAATAAATTTTTCTCCAAAAGAGTTTTACTTGCCTCTATCGGAGCTGCTTGTTTAATAGCTTTCATCGCTTTAATACAACACGAGAAGATCAACGCTCTATGGTTCATCTCAGCGGCTCTCTGCTGCTATGTCATAGGCTATAGATTCTATGCTGCTTGGATAGGAGCCAAAGTCCTAGTCTTAGATCCTAGCCGTGCTTGTCCTAGCGAAAGACTACATGATGGTAAAGATTTTATAGCTACCAACAAATGGATAGTCTTTGGGCATCATTTCGCAGCCATAGCAGGACCCGGTCCTCTCATAGGACCCACTCTAGCAGCACAGTTTGGCTATCTACCCGGCACACTATGGATACTTATAGGTTCCATCGTTGCTGGTGCTGTTCAAGACATGATGGTTTTATTTTTCTCGACTAGGCGCAATGGTCGTAGCCTAGGACAAATGGCCAAAGAAGAACTTGGTCCTATCGTAGGACTCACCACCCTTATCGGAACTTTACTTATAGTCATCATACTTATATCAGTTTTGGGGTTAGTAGTAGTCAAAGCCATGAAACATAGTCCTTGGGCGACTTTTACCGTAGCTTCTACCATACCCACGGCCATAATAGTCGGACTTTATTTACAGTACCTTAGGCCTCATCGCATCATAGAAGCTTCTGTCTTAGGTTTAACCTTGGTGCTAGCAGGAGTTATAGGCGGAGAATATATCGCAAATAGTTCTTGGGCTCCTTATTTCAATTTAAGTGGAGAGAGCCTAGCTTGGGCTGTGATGATTTATGGATTTATGGCAGCGAGTCTTCCCGTTTGGCTCTTACTTGCACCCAGAGATTATTTATCTAGCTACCTTAAACTCGGGACTATTTTTTTATTACTCATAGCTATAGTAATTCTCAGACCCGAGCTTCAAATGCCGGCCCTGACTAGGTTTGTGGATGGTAGTGGTCCAGTTTTTGCTGGCAAGATTTTCCCGTTCATGTTCATCACTATAGCTTGCGGAGCTATATCTGGCTTCCACTCATTAGTAGCTTCTGGCACTACCCCTAAGATTATCGCCAATGAAAAAGACATTAGACTTATAGCTTATGGCAGCATGCTACTAGAATCTTTGGTTGCCCTAATGGCTATTATTGCTGCATCCATCTTAGATCCCGGTGTTTATTTCGCCATCAATAGTCCCGCCAGCATAGTAGGTGAGGATTTGACTACAGCCTGCTCTACCATTAGTTCTTGGGGTTTTCCATTGAGCCCCGAAACAATGCAAAAATTAGCTCACTCTGTTGGTGAAGAAAGCTTATTAGCCCGTAGTGGCGGTGCCCCTTCTCTAGCTATAGGCATGGCTCAAATTTTCAGTCGGGTTTTTGGTGATAGCCTTCTAAGTCTTTGGTATCATTTCGCAATTATGTTCGAAGCTGTTTTCATACTTACAACTCTAGATGCTGGTACTAGGGTCGCAAGGTTCATGCTTCAAGATCTACTGGCTCATCTCTGGAAGCCACTAGGCAAGACCTCTTCAGCAAGAGCAAATATTTTTGCCAGTCTGCTTATAGTCGGTGCTTGGGGATATTTTTTATATATTGGAGTTGTAGATCCCAGCGGTGGAGTAAATTTACTCTGGCCTCTTTTTGGTATCGCCAACCAAATGTTAGCCTCTATGGCGCTTTGCATTTGCACAGCTCTTCTCATCAAATCCAACAAACTTCAATACATCTGGATCACGGTAGTACCACTATTGTGGTTAGTCCTGATTACTAGTATTGCCGGCATAGATAAATTTCTACATTCAGAAGCTCTCGTCGGCTATCTAGCTTTGTTGTTTTTGTCTTGTCTTTGGATTGTCATCTTCGGGACCCTCTCTCTATATATCAGAGCCCTCAGATCTGAGACTATGACAAGCTTCGAAGCCGAATATATCCCCAGCAAAATAAGAGGCGATTGCCCCTTTGACGCTCAAAGCCTCTTCAAAACTAAATCCAAAGAAGATTATGACAAAATCTCTAGATGTTGCTAAAAGCGGATAAAGCGTTTTTAATATAGATAGCCCCAATGATTCAAGCTATCATTCAACTTATCAAAGGATTAATCCTCAAACTCTTCTTGCCAATAGCACTGTTTATAGGTTTGTTACTTTTTGCTTGGACTAGCTATCGCGAAAATCGCGAAGCTAGGACTTTAACACTTAGCTTCATGAACATAGATGGTTTGAGCAAAGGTGCTCCCGTCTATGTTCACGGAGTGAAAGTCGGCAAGGTCATTCAGATGTTCCCCGTTCTCAACAGCAATGCTGTAGCTGTCAAGATCCTCATCACTGATAAACAAATGCCAGTACCTTCTTACGCTGAAGCCCGCATTATTACTAGCATTGAGACTGGTGGCGGTAAGGTTATAGAACTACAAAACCTAACTCGTACTCTAGAGAACCATAGACTCTCTGTCAATGGTATGTCTCCGCTCAATGCCGCCTATCTAAGTAGGCTCATGTTAGATATACTGCAACTCACCAAAGATTTTGCAGAGCAAGGACTTAAAGCACTAGGAAGCCGTCAGGCAGATAGTTTCAAGTCTGACCTAGAAAACCAAGTCAAAAATACTATCACGAGTATAGAATATGGAACCGTCAAAAAAGATGTTCAAAATGAAGTGCGTAGCTTAAACAAGCGCATCCGCAACACGGAGCTAGATCCCGCTAATGAAGAGCGTTTCAATAAAAATGTCAAAAACCAATTCAAGGCTCTGCAAAATACTCTAAACACTCTGTCGGATGTGTCTAAGAGTTATCAGTAAGTAGGCT
>CAZASO010000004.1:15400-37966 GCA_964487825.1 uncultured Gammaproteobacteria bacterium | reverse complement strand
AAGACTAAGCTTGCTGACTGATTTATCTTGGGGGGCTGGCTTTTTTGTCCATCTGCGTTGTTGACCTACGCCCTTGCAATCCTCATTATGTCTCATACTCCAATAGCATCAGAGTTGTTTTGAACTAGATGGGCAGCACCCGAGGATGCTGCCCAGAAGCAATCAGAGACTGCTTTTCAACTATTGCAAAATAGTATAAGGATCATATTTGGTGAATTCACCACTGATACTTAAACTATCACTGCTAAGTGGATGATCATAACCGATAGTAAGACCATCTACTGCACCTTTGACAGTACCAGTCACAGCACCAGTTGTTAGACCAAGACCAAAGCCCACAGGAAGACCGATTACAGTAGCGATAGGCCCACCACCAAGAGCATCGGTAGTAGAATGGCTATATTCTATAGCCTTACTAACACCACCTCTTAGAAGTCCCATTGCAGTACCGAAAGGTACTCCCACAGTAACACCAACTAATTTGCTGATGATATTGTGATGATCATGTGCTTGAGCTTGCAACAAAGCTGATTGACCCATCAGTAATGTTGCGATTGTTGTTGATACAAGTATTTTTTTCATAAAACCCCCTTTTGTATCTGTATTTACCTTATACCCCTTAAGTAAAACTCTTAATCACTTTTTAGAAATTATCTTTTTTGCCTTTTGATTTTCATAGTAAATCTAATGATCTTGGATACACTTGTGCTCAGCTTCAAGCAAGCCTCCAAGCAAAGCTTAGCTTTATATGAGCCAAGTCAAAGCAGACCCCTCAGTCTCAAGCAAAGCAAGCTAGGTTATAAGGTGTTTTCGCTGGGTAGAATACTTAGGTATGAAAATTGCAATTATAGTTTCTCAAGTACCAGACACTACTACTAAAGTGAAAATAGCTAATGATGCTAAATCCATAGATGAGACTGGAATTTCTTGGATCTTAAATCCTTATGCTGAGTTTGCTATCGAGAAGGCTTTGAGACTCAAAGAAGCAGGGGCTAACATAGATGAGATCATTCTGCTTTGTATGGGGCCAGAACGCAGTACCGAAGCGCTTCGTCAAGGCTTGGCAATGGGAGCAGATAGAGCGATTCTGATCAAATCAGAAGTTCTTAATACTAAGGTTCTAGCTGAGAAAGTTAAAAGTTTAGACGCAGATTTAATTTTGGGTGCCAAAAAATCCATAGATAATGAGGCGGCTTGGGCAGAAGCAGGGATTGCAGCTCACCTTGGGCTTGCTTATATCCATAATGCTAATAAGCTGGAATGGTCTTCAGGACAGCTTTCCGCCTTTAGAGAAAACTCTGGAGAGAAACAAAGTTATGAGGTTGCTTTGCCTGCTGTGATTACTTGTGACAAAGGTGATGATGAGCCCCGTTATGCTTCTGTTGTGAATATTATGAAAGCCAAGAAAAAACCTTTGGAGATAGAAGAATCTTCAGCACCAGATAGTACAGGACTCAAAGTTCTAGAAGCCAGTCTGCCAGCCTCTCGCCAAGATGTAAGAATTTTTCAAGGTGAGCCCAAAGAAGTTGCTATGCAATTATTAAAAGCATTGAGAGAAGATGCTAAAGTGCTATAAAATTAGCTTGTGAGCTTTTTTAGTAAGCTAATTCAAAAATTCCAAAACAAATCTAAAGCCGTGGATGGTGTATCCTATCTGGCTTTGGAGGATCTTGAGAGTCTCGAAGAAACTTTAATTAGTTCAGATCTTGGTCCCAGCTTAAGTGCTGCTTTCGTTGAATATTTGCGCAAAGAACTCAAAGGCTTTATGGGATTGGCTCCTAAGTCTATTTCTCAAGATGAGCTTCCTGAGATTTTTACTAAGTTTATCGCCGCAGATTTACTAGAAGCACCTCTTGATTTAGCTACGCCTAAGATCATTATGCTTTTGGGTGTCAATGGTGTTGGCAAAACTACTAGTGCTGCCAAACTGGCATACTATTTTAAGAGCCTATCCGAAAAGCTCCCAGATGCTAGGCATGCGAGTCCGAGCGAGCGGAGTTTATTAGACATAAATGAGCATCGTGAGGGCGAGCATAACAACGCAGATGGGATTTTTCGGACAGGCTCTAAATCTAATCACCAAGAACCTCGTATTTTATTAGTAGCTGCTGATACTTTTAGGGCAGCTGCTAGTGAGCAGTTGAGTATTTGGGCTCAAAAAATAGGAGTAGATATCATTAAAGCTGAGAGTGACAAAGAAAAATCTAGTTCAGTCATTTATCGGGCTTTGCAGAAGCAAGATGATTATAATATTATTATAATCGACACGGCAGGTCGCCTTCAAAATAAAACCGAGCTAATGCAAGAACTAAGGAAGCTCTCTGACATTATTCAGAAGAATGCTAAGCCTCAAACCCAAATAGAACAAATCTTAGTTTTGGATGCCAGTACTGGTCAAAACGCCATCTCTCAAGCTGAACTGTTTAATTCTGTGAGCAAACTCACGGCTATCATTTTGACTAAGTATGATTCTACGAGTAAAGCTGGGGTCTTACTAAGCTTGATGCACAAATTTAAATTAGCTGTTAAATTCTTGGGGCAGGGAGAAGGTATCGCAGATCTCAGGCGATTTCAGATTCAAGAATTTCTTGCAGAGCTTTTTCAAAAAGACTAGAAGTGAGTACTTAGAATTGCCACAGATAGCCAGTGCGCAGCAAGGCTATTAGTTAGGGTTGGAGACTGTAACTATGTTCATTTTTTTGAGACCCAGTCCAGCAGCAGCATCCATGGCTCCGACCACAAATTTTTGCTTGGTCTCTGAATCAGCAATGATGTTGAGAGGGGCTTCTAAGAAAGCTTTGTCTTGAAGTATTTCTTGAAGTCTCTCTGTAACTTTAGCTTCGATGTTCTCAGCAGGAATGGCTTCATCACTGAGTTTGCGTCCATTGATGGCGACACGACCGTCTTCGGAGATCTCTAGGTTAATGACTTTATTTTTGCCAGCATTGTTGGCTTGACCGTGCTTGGCTATTGGTGGATTGATCTTGAGAGCGCTCTCTCTGAGCATAGGCGCTATTACTATCATGATCAAGAACAAAATCAAGAAGACATCCGTTAAAGGAGTAATATTGATTTCAGAAAACTCGTCGCCAGATTGGGTGCCAAAGGCCATAAATATTTACCTCAAAAATTCAGGATAGGGGCTTTTGTTGTTGTTGTTGTTGTCCTTGCTCTCTTCTTTGCTGAAGTTCTGGGGATCGGGAATTTTGAATTCGACATTAGCAAAACTCAGGAATAGAAGTTTAAGTAGCATGAAGTCATCTACATAGCGTTTGACGATATTAGAGAAAATATTATTGAAAACTACAGCAAGGATCGCGATAGCAAGACCATAACCAGTAGCTATCAAGGCATTGGAGATTTCGCCAATCATAGTCAGGGAGGCACCTTCTGCACCTTGGGACATATGGAAAAGTGATTTGATAACACCAGAGACAGTACCAAAAAGACCTAGGAAGGGAGCTATAGCTCCGATGGTTCCTAGTATGGGTAGATAGCGTTGGAGCTTACGAGTAACTATATTAACGGTAATATCATAGGCTCTAGAAAAATCTTCTTTTTGGACGGCAAGCAAACGAACACCTTCTTCGGCGACTTCACCAGTAACGCTCTCTAGTTGGGTACAGAGCATTTGGGCGGATTCTAAGTCACCTCTCTCTAGCTGGTGTTGAAGGTTGTGGATAAATTTGGAGATGTCTCTATTGTTTTTGTTGTAAAAAGACAGTCTCTCAATGAGCACCGCGAGCACAAGGAAGGAGCAGATGGTTATAGGTATGGAGGAGAGAGGATCATTCTGGAAATAGTCCCAAAAGGCCGCAAGAAAATCATAATCGGGCTGAACACTATCAGGGCTGAGACCCGCAGCATCAGCGAGACCCAAGTCTTCATTTCCGTATTCTGTGTTTGTTGTTTCTTCCATAACTTTAATTATATAGGGTATTGATTACCAGCGTTCTTTTTTGAAGACATTATAGTCAAAGGTAAATTCTATATCTACGCTGGCTGGAGAGCCTGCTGGTAGTGGATCAAAAGGAGAGGCTTTTTTGATGGCTTCGAGGGCAGCGTTATTGGCTTCAGTAGATCTCGACGCAGAGATGAGTTGAATGTCTTGGAGGTAACCAGTTTTACTGATACTAAATTTAACGACTATGCGATTAGATTCAGTGCCGCGAGGTGGTTTCCATGCCATTTTGATTTTGCGTTGTAGAGCGGACATATAAGGACCGAACTCTATGTCTGCCATGGCGGCTAGAGAAGCAGGACCATTGGGGTTAGAGTTGCTCTCTGGATTAGATGGACCACCAGAAGCACCACCACCACCCATGCTTGGAGCTCTAGGGATACTTGCTATACGAGCAACTAGGTTAGAACTGTCTCCTGCTCCATTGGAGCTGTATTTGGGAGCTGGGCTGGTGCCAGTGGCTGTACTACTGGAACCAAGCCCACCAGTAGAAGAGTAAGTCCGAGGGCTAGGAAGCCCACTAGCATTGGGATTCACCCTGCTTTGCTGGAGAGCTTCTCTGGGAAGGGCTTGGGGACTGGCTTGTGGTTTAGGGTTACTAAAGCTACTAGGTGTGAAATTACTAGCACGAGGTTGGGGTTTGCTAAGAGGGGCTGGGCTGGGTAAAGTTTTGGGGCTAGCTGCTGGACTAGCTTTGGGTTTTTCTTCTTGTTTGACAGGTTCTGGTTTGACTTCAGGACTTGGACTGACTTGTGCTTTGGAAGCTGGCTTCTGGACTGGGCTTGGGGCTTTGCGGATTTCTTTTTTGCCAGAATTTACAGATTGTTTTTCTGCTTTGCGTTTGGTTTGAGGAGGTTTTTTGGGGGATTCTATTTGACTTGGAATATACTCTATCTCTGTGATTTTGACTTTGGGTTTGGGGTGATAATTCAAAAAACTACTCAGTAGTATGGCTAGTAAAAGTAAAATATGAATAGCGTAAGAGAGATCACTAGACTCACTGAAAAAAGATCGATCTGAGATTTTGTTTCTGGGTTTGCGTTTGCGACCAATGTCTAGGACGGCGTAGATAGCATAGAGAGAGACTACGCTAACGATAATGATGGTGATAGGGCGTGATAGAGAAAGTTCTTGAGCAAGACTGGTTGAGAGTTGAATATCCAGAAAAGGGATATTCTGAATTAGTTCTTGGAAGGCTTGGATTTGATTTAGATTTAATTTATTGAGGGTGAATATGAAAAGTAAAAGAGCCAGACTGCTGATAGCAGAGAGGCTATGTAATATAAACCTAGTCCCAGCACTGGGGTCACTAAGTCTCTTGAGCTTAGTTGCGCTGTTATCCTCTGTATTAAATTTGGGATATTTGGAAAAAGCCATCCTAGACCTATTTTATCCTATTTGTAATAGACAGAAGAAGTCTACAAGATATAATGGATCAAACTGTGCAACAAAAGAGTCTAATCGAAATCTATACTTGGGATCACTGCCCGCATTGTCGCAAGGCTATAGCGTTATTAGAATCTAAAGCTCTTGAATATAGCCGCATTAGGCTAGATGGGGATGAGCCAGCGAGAGAGGCTTTATCTCTTAAGACCAAAGGCAATCGCAAATCAGTGCCTCAGATTTTTATTGATGGGCTCTCTATCGGTGGTTGTGATGATTTGCATGCCTTGGATGCTAGCGGTGATTTGGATAAACTAATCAAGCGTGGCTAAACCCAGTAAACCCAACGGCTATCACAATTCTAGTCTTGTCGAGAGAGCTTCAGCTTTTCGTAAACAAAAATCTCTAGGACAGTGTTTCCTAGTGAGTTCTCTTGTTCTTGATGATATTTGTAGTTTTACTCTCAGCCCAGCAGAGCAGCCAGATCTAGATGGAGATTTGGTCCTGGAAATAGGCTCAGGCATAGGTTTTTTGACGGAGCGCTTGGCTCCTCTTTGTCGTAAGCTTTACGCTGTTGAGCTGGATGCCAAATGCCTAGTGCATTTGAACTTAATAGCCATTCAGCATCCTCATCTAAAAATTCATAGAGGGGATATACTCCAGACTCAGCTTCGGGATCTTGTAGAGCCAGACTTGCTAGCTAAGATACTTGGCGGGCAAGAAGAGAAACTTAAAATTATCGCAAATATTCCGTACCAGATTTCTAGTAGAATTATTACTCATTTTTTGGGTGAGATAGGAGAGGATCTGGAACCCAGTTCAGGACAGCCTTCTAATCGTGCTTTGATCTCAGAGATTAACATTCTGGTCCAAAAAGAATTTGCAGCTAGGCTTTGTGCTAAGCCCGGCACTAAGGATCATGGTTCTTTAACTTTACTTGTGAATTATTGGGCAGAAGTAGAAAAACTTTTTGATGTTAAGCGCACTATGTTTTTGCCTCAACCCCAAGTAGACTCGACATTGGTTTCTATTCGTTTGCGCCCCAAGCCACTTTTAGATTTTTCTACTAGTGATATTCCTCAGCCCGCTCTTAAATTAAGGCAACTTATTAAGGCTATCTACGCTAATCGCCGCAAGACTATGAATAATGTCTTGAAATCCATGGGGTTGGGTGCGGAGATAATACGCAAGCTAGATTTGGCTAATTTGAGAGGCGAAACCATGGATTTAGAGGCTTTATGGGCTTTGTTGTTGAGGATAGAGGCCCTTAAAAGCGTGGAATAATACTATTATAGTGCAGCACAGCAGTTCTGACTTGCTGGCTAAATTTCAGTTTAAAGACTCTAGTTTAGATCCAAGTCGCAAATACTTTTTAATTTTTGATATAGATGGAACTTTGAGACCAGATCAAGTTGAGGCTTTAGATCATCGTCACCCAAAGATTTCTGCTAAAACAGCTAAGCAACTTAGTGAGCTGAATACAGTCCCCGGCTTAGAGTTGATAATTCTTACGGCAAGAAGTTACATAGATCTTTTTAGATCTAATTTTCCTCGCAATGTTCGTAAATATTGTGGTTGTGGTCGTCAAATTATAGACAATGATGTTCTGACTTATGCTAGGGAAGAATTTGCTCGTTCCTATGATGAGACTGTGATGTTTATAGATTTACTTAAAGATGTCTTCGGTCGTGAAATCAGCTCTCAGATTGACTTTCTGGTTACACCGGGGGATTTTGCTTTGTATTTTGATGTGGAAGATTATAGTTCCTTGAAACAAGAAGTCCTTACTAAAGTAGAGTTCCTTCTCGCTAAATCTTCTCGCTGGCAGTTTAATGATTTCGGTAAAGAATTGATTTTTTTGGATACCAAATACAAATATGACAAAGGAGATGCCGTCTGGGATATATTGAGCTATAAAGAATTAGATTCTGTTAGCACTCAAGTGTTTATGTTTGGGGATTCGCTTGCGGACTATCAAGCAATGAAAAGCTTGAGAGCTTATCAAATTCACCACCCCAACAAAAAACTTAAAGTATCCAATGTGTCTGTCGGTCCCAAACTTAATGAACAAGCGGGAGTGGATTATCGCTTCCCTGCTTATACAGAGACTCTAGATTTTATAGACAAACTACATCAAGCACTGTTCTTCAAAGCCGGATAGAGACTTAGATTTGACCTATACTGGGGATTTGCAGGGCTTGAAGTTTGCGTTCTTTGATGATGTCATAAATCTCTGCTCTAACATCATCTAGACTTAGTTGTTTGCCACTCTCTATCTTGCGGATTATAACGATGTAATAGGCTTTAGAGTTTTCTAAGACGGGGCTAATATAGTTTAGGCTTCTGCCTAGAATAGCATTCTTGATGAGATTAGAATATAACTTTGAATCCGCTCTTACTGGTTCTTTGAGTTTGATGTATTGAGCTACTGGATATTTGCGGCAGAGTTCTTCTGCGTTGGCTAATTCTTTAAGTTCACTATGAAGCTTATTAACAGTGGCTTTTAGCTCTAGGCTTTTATTTTTGTCTTTGGGAATATAGACCTCATCAAAATAGTATTGATCTGGGATAGTATATTTGCTGTTTTTGTGGTTTTGGTAATATTCTAAGATGTCCTTGTCGAGGCTTTCTCTGTAAGCCGCATCCAGACTAAGTTTGGATTTGAAGCAATCTTCTTTGATGAAGGGTAACAAGAAATCACTTTTGATGAAGTAGAAAATATCAGAGATACTCAGAGCATTGTCTTCTAGATATTTATTGAAATTAGCTTGACCGCCGTAAGATTCAACTGTCGTAAAGAATTTGTGTTTGAGGGCTTCAGAGGGATAACGGATATCATGTTCTTCGGCATAATCTAAGATAGCGGCTCTTTTAAGGAGCTCATCTTCTAATCTAGGTTCTACCTGTTCTTTGAAATATCTCAGTAAAACCAGATTATCTCTGAAGCGGTCTTTGACATCGGCTTCACTAAGATAGCCTTGTTTGAGTTTAGTCTCGAATTGTTTGCGACCACCGAATTTACTATTGATATAGAAATTCCAAAGTTTTTCTAGCTCAGTATTATCGACTAGAGCTTGTTTGGGGTTTTGTTTGTGAAGATATTCGAAGATGGCATTACGCAGTTCTTTATTGGAGCGAAGTTCAGCCGGTGTAGAAAAAATATTAGAAGAAATGATATTGTTAAAACGCTTTTTATAGTCGAAAATGATTTTATCTTGGTCTATCGGCAAGCCTTTGGCATTAGCCGCAGCAATAATAAATAAGAACAAAAGAAGAGCTTTAGTGGCTGGCTTCATGAGACTCTTTCAATTTTAATACTACTTCTCTAATTGCGTCCAAAATAGCTTCATTGTCTAGATAGCTAATTTTGATATTGATATATGACTCTTGGGTTCTAGAGCCATAAGTCCCAGCCTTAAAGCTTGTCCTAGATTGCAAGTCAGGCTTAAGACTCCTTTGGAGGCTAATCCATTTGCCTAAGCGCATATCATTGTAGATTTTGATGCTATCTCCTTCTTGGCTGATAGTTGAGATCTTGGCAGCTTTGGCTAGAAGTTTGATTCTGAGGATCTCTATAAGATTGCAGGTCTCTAGCGGTAGTTTGCCAAAACGATCTTGCCATTCGCTGATGAGGTTCTCTAGAGATTTCTCTTCAGAAATCATGGAGAGTCTTCGATATTCATTCATGCGTTGCTTCGGATCACTGAGCCAGTTCTCTGGGAAGAAAGCACTGATCTTGATGTCTATGCTGACTTCTTTTTCAAGATCATCTATATTAAGTTTGCCTTTCATTTCTTCTATGGTGTCTGAGAGGATTTTGCAGTAAAGATCAAAACCAACAGATAGCATTTGTCCATGTTGTTCGGCTCCAAAGACATTGCCAACACCTCTGATCTCCATATCTCGCATGGCGACTTGATATCCAGCTCCAAGATTGGTCAATTCTCTTATGGCTTTGAGTCTTTGTCTTGCTGTATCTGAGATGTCTGCCTCTGGTCTGTACATGAGGTAGGCATAAGCTTGAACATCAGATCTACCGACTCTACCTCTTAGCTGATATAGCTGAGATAAACCAAAAGCATTAGCGTCATTAATGATGATGGTGTTGGCGTTGGGTATGTCAAGCCCGGTCTCAATGATGGTTGTAGAGATGAGGATGTCGAACTCATGATTAACAAAAGCGAACATAACATCTTCAAGTTCCCCTTCGGCCATTTTGCCATGAGCTACTCTTACTGAGGCTTCTGGAACCAGTTCTTGGATAGATATAGCGACAGCATCTATGTTCTCTATGCGGTTATGCACGAAGAAAATTTGCCCTCCTCTTTCTAGCTCATGTAGGATAGCGGTTCGAATAACAGAGTTTTTGTATTCTCCAACATAGGTTTTCACAGGTAGCCTATTAATAGGTGCTGTTGAGATTAGGCTAATATCTTTGATGCCAGAGATGGACATGTGAAGAGTCCTTGGGATGGGCGTTGCAGACATAGAGATGATATCTAAGTCTTTGCGCATTGCTTTGAGTTTTTCTTTGTGAGCAACTCCAAATCTTTGTTCTTCGTCTATAACCAAGAGCCCTAGGTTCTTGAACTGGATATCTTTCTGTAATAGCCTATGGGTTCCTATGACTAGATCACATTCACCTATTTTGAGTTTATCGACTGTTTCTTTTTGTTCACGAGCAGTTCTAAAGCGACAGAGTAATCCTGTCTTAATGGGGTATGGAGCATAGCGATCTCTAAAAACATTATAGTGTTGCTGGGCTAATACGGTCGTTGGAACCAAGATGGCGACTTGTTTTGCGTCCATAATGGCTTTGAAAACAGCACGAATGATAACTTCGGTTTTGCCAAAACCAGCATCTCCGCAGATGAGTCTATCCATGAGTTTATTACTTTCCATGTCTTGCTTGACTTCTTGAATGGCTTTTAGCTGATCACTGGTTTCTGTATAAGGGAAAGCGTCTTCCATTTCGATTTGCCAAGGCGTATCAGGAGGATAGATATAGCCACTTTGTTTGGCTCTGGCTGCATAGAGATTTATCAGATCTTGAGCAATTTTGCGTACAGATTTTTTGACTTTGGTTTTGGTGCGTTCCCATTCGGTTCCGCCGAGTTTGGAGAGTCTAGGTTTACTGTCTTCTGTAGTATTGAAGCGGGATAGAAGCTTAACTTGGTCTACGGGAATAAGTACTCTAGCTTCTGCTGCATATTCTATGATCAAATACTCTTGACGAAACAAACCTTTGTCTAGTTCTACGAATTCTGTCCCTCTGTAGATACCTACACCATGTTTGTAGTGGACGACATAGTCTCCGTGTTTGAGTTCAGAGATACTGCTATAGATGTCTGGTCTTTTGTCATCTTCTCTATTGCGCTTTTGTCTTGCGACGGCTTGGCGACTGCGACCAAATAATTCTCGATCTGTCAGCACTAGAAGCTTGTAGTCAGGAAGCCGGAAACCCTCATCAGTACCGTCTCTTAGTACCCACACTGGTAATTTGTTGCCTTGTTTTACTGAAGGTGTTTCGAAAACATTGTTTTGATAAAGTGCATTAATGTCCCATTCTTTGAGTATCCCTAGGACTCTTTGGGGTTGCTCGCTGAAGATGACCACCTGAAGACCTTCTCTAATATATTTGCGTAGATATTCTATAAAATCTTCAATCTTGCTAGCAAAGCGTTCTGCTGGATAGGAGATGATCTCTGTAGCACCTTCACTGCCTTCTTCCGGGAGTGTCTGTAGATATAATCTAGATTTTTCTTGCTTGAAGGTATTGGTGATTTGGTTGAAAGCCACATGGAGATTGCATTTCTGCTCAGGGCTTATCTCCGAGATTGGTATGATTTTGCCAGACTTGATATTGTCTCTGTATTGAGATAGTATCTGTTCCTCCCATCTTAGAGCCCCATTAAGAAGATCTTGCCATTCATCAAAAATAAACTGAGGGGACGCTGGTAAATGTCTAAAGAGAGTATCTGTGGACTGATCCTCAAGTAATGGACTAAAATATTCGACGCCTTCCCAGTAGAGATTTTCAGCAGAGTTCTCTATGTCGGAGGATAAGAGTAATTCGAGAGATTCTCTAGCCTCGGGGCTGAGTGATTTGGAGTAAGATGTTACGATGTTTTTGATTCTGGCTTCCAAAGCATCATCAGGAGAGCGTTCTATAGAGTAACGAGGTTCTATTAGAACCTCGTTAATATTTTTAATAGATCTTTGAGATGCGGTAGAAAAGGTCCTCAGGCTCTCTATGCTTTCTCCAAAAAGTTCTAGTCTTATGGGTTCTCCACTTAAAGGATAGATGTCTATGAGATCGCCTCTAATACTAAATTGTCCTCTAGATTCGACTATGGATTCTTTGTAGTAGCCTAGTTTTACTAATTGCCTAGCTAAATCTAGGGTATTGATTTCTAATTGTTGATTGATGATTAGGCTTCTTTTGCGAAGTGTTTCTGGGCTAATATAGAGTTGGGCAAAGGCTTTGAAGGGGATAATAGTTAAAGAACTTTGCTCTTCTTGCCAAGATTTGAAAATCTCGTATTGTTTGCTAACTATATCTAGATCTGAGTTGATCTGGTCATAGGGTGAGACTTCTTGGCAGAGGAAATTATATACTCGACTAGTTGAAGCTTGGCTTAGGTTCTGGATTTCACGAGTATAGGTTTGAGCATCGTGGTGGTTGGCAACCACGAAAATAATATGTTGTTTGCTTTCTCTAAGTAATTTTGCAAGTAGATAACTTTTGGCGGAATTAGTTAGTCCGTAAACAAGTTGATTGGGTTTTAATAGTCGTTCTAATAATTCTTGCATTAAACTTCATTTGCAAAGACGATAACTGCTGGTTTCTTGCCGATTTGTTGCTTTATGACTTTGTTCATGTACTCTCTGACTACTCTTTGATAGTCTTCTATATTGGCTTTGGGGTTTTCGGTGCTTAGGTTGTCTAGGCTACGAATAATCTCTGGTGTGTTGAGAAGACAGAAGGCTTTCCATTCTTTGTTGCGAGAAAAAGTACAAGCTCTCGCTGTAAACACTGGTCCTGCGACTAGTCGTTTTTTCTTGTTGATGCTGAAACTAATGGTGACAACACCTTCTAGTGCGATAGCTTCTCTTTCTTTGATGATTTTGTCGTCAAGATGAAAATCTTGTTTGTGATTGACGAGGATCTCACCTATTTCTATTTGTCCAACTATCTGTAATCTAGAATTGTATAGCTCCAGTACATCACCGTTGCTGATCATTAATATGGAGCTAGGGTCAAAACCTGTATCAATAGCGAGTTTGGCGTGCCTAGCAAGTTGTCTTGATTCTCCTATGACTGGACTGAAATAACGAGGTCTCATGAGATTGAACATGAATTTCATCTCTTCTGTGAAAGCATGACTAGGGGAGTGTAAACCAGCATTGCGTCCACCTTGGATCCTGACTCCTTTGAGGAAGAGCTGATCTGAGATTTGAGCCATGATTCTTAGAGTGCCGGGTGCAGGGTCTGCGCTGTTAATCAAAAGGTCTCCAGCTTTGAGTTCTAGCTCTAAGCTCTTAGCGTAAGCCATACTCTCTATCTCTCTGAGAGCTAGCCCTTCTGGAGCAGAGCTTAGTATCAGTAATTTTGAGTCTGGGTACTGGTCTATGTCTTTGATGCTGATAATATTAGTGTAATCTTCCGACAAGCCTGCTTTGACTATGGCATTGTAGGCTTCTTTGATCTCTTGTCCGTGGAAAGCCACTTTGTAAGAGCATTCTAGGGCGGCTCTTAGTAAGTAGACTATGCGCACGCTATTGGAGCTATAAGTATTCACTATAATGCGACTAGTTTCTGTTTTGAAAATAGATTTGAAGCGATAGTAAAGATCTAGCTCTGAGGGGCTATAACCTTCATTCTCTACACCAGCCGAAGCCCCCAAATAAAGATCTACAAGTCCAGCTTCTTGAGAATCAGCTGGAAGACAGCTAGAGCTAAAGGCTAAGATGGCAGAAATATCAGTTTTTGGATCATCTAATCTGGTTTGGTCTATTTTGTAACTACCACTGTAGAACACAGTGTTGGAGCCAGCTTGAATGCTTAGAGCATAAGATTCTAAAGAAGAACTAGTGATGTGAAAAGCCGTAAGTTTGAATTTGCCGACTTCTAGACTGCGACGACTTTCGAAATATTGCCATTCTATGTTGTCAGCTTTGTCTATGCGGGCTTTAACTTGTTCTATGGCTAATTTGGAACCTATGACTTTGGAGATATTAAATTTTTTGATGATATGGTGAGCACCACCAGAGTGACTCTCGTGAACACTAGTCAGGATGAGTGCTTTGATTTTGGTTTTTTCTTTTTCTAAGATTTTGGAATCTGGGACCATGTAGTCTACCCCCGGTGAATCATAGCCGGGATAGATATTGCCAGCATCTACGATAATATATTCTGAGTTTCTGTTTTCTTCGCTATATTCTTGGCTACTGGCTTCATAGAGCCACATGTTGTTGCCTATCTCGTCTAGACCGCCTAGGGCTGTTAAGCGGAGTCTTATATTGGAGTTAGTACTTTCTTTCATTAGACTTGTAAACAAGTCTAATATACTACATTATGTTAGTACTATTGCTTTTAATTGGGCTTTGCTAAGGAAATATTAATGCTTGAAGTTCATAATCTAAATCTTTATTTCTCAGAACTTCAGGTTTTGCATAATCTTAGTTTTGAGATCAAACACTCTGAAATTCTAGCTTTGGTTGGGGAAAGCGCTAGTGGTAAGTCTTTGACAGCTCTTAGTATCTTAGGTTTGGAGCCCTCTAACTCTAGAGTCTCAGGGCAGATTATTTTTCAGGGTGAAGAAATCCTCGGCAGCAAAGGTCATAATCCCAATTTAAGAAAGCTCAGGGGTAAGAAGATAGCTTATATCCCTCAAGATCCTTTTAGTAGTCTTAATCCTGTTTATAGTATTGGTTTTCAGCTTAAAGAAGCTTTGGAGATACATGCACCAGAACTCTCTCTTGCTGAGCGGACTAGGCGTTGCTTAGAGTCTTTGGAGTCTGTAGATATTGCAGATCCAGAACGAGCCTTCAAAGCTTATCCTCATGAGCTTTCTGGAGGGATGCGCCAAAGAGTTATGATAGCGATGGCGCTACTCAATGGACCAGATCTTTTGATAGCAGACGAACCTACTACCGCTCTTGATGTTACTGTGCAGGCGACTATACTCAAATTACTTAAATCTTTATCCAAGACTATTTTATTTATCACTCATGATTTAGGGGTGGTAGCGGAGATAGCAGATAGAGTTATAGTGTTGGATAAAGGTCGTATAGTGGAGTCTAAGACTGTCTTTGAGATTTTTGAAAAATCAGAATCAAAGTTGTTTAGCTTTATCCTTAACCCCTCTTAGATTGCTTTCAATAAGCTTGATTTCTAATTGAGATGAAGATCTCTCTATGACTGTAAAAGCGCAAGGATAGATGCTGAGAGCAGCATTCCTAAGAGAGGGGAAAGGGGCTTTAGTAATTTGGAATTGACTATTTCGGTGACTGGGGTCTTCTGCGCTATATGCCATCAATGCGATATTGATTTGAGGGTAGGATTGTATGAGCATGAGGCTTCTGCTATCCAAAGGATAGTAACTTAGGATATATAATTCGGCAGCTTTGTGATTTAATTCTTCTAGTGTCTGTTTGAGCCAGAAGAACTGCTCTGAGGCTTCTTCTGGAAGCCTGTCTGGGACTGGCTTCTCGCTTACATTGTCGATCACGAGAATATAGACCCCAGATACTTCAAGTAGATAAAATGGTTGAGTTATAAGTTCTTTGGGATCTTTGGGTCCTTGAGTTTCTCCGTAGCCCAGCATTCGATAACTAGCTAGACCATATTTTTGAAGCTCATAACTAATATCCTCAAACAGTTGAAAATATTTTTGATCCGCAATTAAACTCCCACCAAAGATCACTAAATCTAGATCAGGGTATTCGAGTATTTGCTTGATGGCTTCTTGCAGTAGCACCTGACTCTCTCTATAAGCTATGGATATTTTGCTACGAGGTGGTTCTGGCCAATCTTCTTGGGGGCTGGCGACTGGATATAAAAAAGCTTTGGATATAAAAGCGATTTTGATCTTATCCTTGGATTCTTGGGCTGAGGATTTATTATTAAATGTGGAGATAAGGAAGGATTTGCTTTGAATTTTTGCTTTAGTGAAGGGCCAAAAAGCTTGGGCGGATAAGATTTGTACGGATAAGTAAAGTCCGAATAATATAATTCTAGTTGTTTTGTATCGCACTTAATAATTCTGATTGAGAGCAGGTTGCAGTTCCGTGTTTGCGCACAACAAGACTGGCTGCTAGATTGCCTATTATAGCTGAATCCAGTCCAGAAGCCCCCGTGGAGAGTCCTAGAGCATAGGCTGCAGCAACTGTATCTCCGGCTCCAGTAACATCAAAAACCTCTACGACATTGAAGGCTGGAATAAAATGAGCCTGATCTGCAATTAGGAGCATGCCTTTGGCTCCTCTGGTGATGAGTATTTCTTGGCTTTGTAGCTCTTGTTTTAGTTTATATCCAGCTTGAATAAGTTCTTCTTCTGAGTTAATTGGGCGGCCCAAGCTAGTCTCGGTATCAGGTTGATTGGGAGTCATAGAGTAGGCTCCAGAGAATTTGGAGAAATCACCAGTGCTATCAACTATGACTTTTTTGTTTTGTGATTTGGCTAATTCTATGATCTTCTGGCTAAAGCTAGGACTGAGGACACCACTGTTATAGTCGGAGATCAGTATAAGATCTGCGGCTCCTATAAGTCTTTTGCAACTCATGCTCAGTTCACTTTCTATTTCTGAGTTAATGCTCTCCCTGTTCTGCCTATCTAACCTTAGGACTTGCTGCTTGATGAGGCTGCCGCTATCTGGATTATGGTTGGAGGTAGATATGATGCGGGTTTTGACTGTGCTGTGTCTCTTGGGGTCGTAGACTAGTTCTAGGGCTATATTAAGGGATTCAGCTAGTTTAAGGATCTGCTCAGCAGATTTGTCGTGGCCTGCTATACCTAGTAGAGTTACATTGGCTCCTAATGCAGCTATGTTCGCAGCAGCATTGCCAGCACCACCAAGAGCATAATCAGAGCCTAGGTGATTGAGGATGATGACGGGAGCTTCACGAGAAATTCTTTCTGGGGTTCCTAATAAATATTCATCTAGGATAATGTCTCCTATAACCAAAATCCTAGCTTTGGAGAAAGCTTGAATGATTTGGCTTAAAGCTAGTTTCTGAGAGCTTTCTAGCATTTAGTGTTCAAAGACCCCCGAGAAGCCACCGATGTCTAGATCAACAAAAATATCTAAATGTTGCATAGCCCTAAGCGCCAGATCTAACCTGCCCTCTCTGCGTAGCATCTTGTTAAGGTTGTGATAAATCTCGATGAGATGTATCACATCAGTAGCAGCGTATTTTTTTTGGTCTTGGTTGAGATGCTCAGCTCCCCAGTCGCTGCTTTGTTGGTTTTTGTTGAGTTCTTTGCCTATGATTTCTTTGCAAATATCTTTGAGCCCATGTTTGTCTGTATAGGTGCGAGCCAGTTTGGATGCGACTTTGCTGCAAAAATAATTGCGGACTTGGATATTAAGCCAATATTTGAGCCAAGCAACATCAGTACGGGCATAATGAAAAACCTTGGTAATCTCGGGATTTTCTAGTAGTTGTTGGAGCTTGGGGGCATGTTTTTGATTTTGAGAGATCTGTATGAGTGTGGTCTTAGCATCTTCGCTGCAGAGTTGAACTAGGCAGAGTCTATCTCTGACTATATTGAGACCCATCATCTCTCCATCGAGGGCTAAGAGTTTTTGATGAGAGTAAAAGTCCAGAAGCTCATCACTAAGGTCTTCTTTGACGAGTTCAATGTCTTTGTGATTCATTCAAGGCTTATTTTAGCAATAAAAGGCAAGCTGTCTTCTAGCAACTCTAATATTATAATCAAGAATAATGAACAGTGCTTCTGAACTAGAATTGATGCCTCTGCTTGCTGCTAGACTCTGGGCTTCAACTTTGAAGATTTCTACTGATACTAGGACTCTTGGTGCAGGAGATGTTTTTTTTGCTCTGCGTGGAGAGAATTTTGATGGGCATGATTTTATCAAAGAAGCGGCTGAGAAAGGGGCTTCTCTGGTGCTTGCAGAGCGCTTGCCTGAATCATTTTCGGCTGAGGCTCTAATTGTTCCTGATAGTCTAAAAGCTTACCAATTATTAGCAAGAACTTATCGCAGACTGCTAAACCCTTTAGTCATAGGCATTACAGGTAGTAATGGGAAGACGACTACTAAAGAAATGCTAAGGCGAGTTCTGGAAAATACTTTCAGGCTGCACTATAGTCCTGCTAATTTGAATAATCAAATAGGAGTCCCTCAGAGTATTTTAGCCATGCCTCCAGATACTGAAGTTTTGATTTTGGAGATGGGTATGAGAGGGCTAGGGCAGATAGAAGAACTATCTCTCTGTGCGGAGCCCAATATCTCTATCATTACTAACATTGGCTCAGCTCATATAGAGTTGCTGGGTTCTAGAGAGAATATCAAGAAAGCTAAGCTGGAGATTGTCTCTGGAATGAAGTCTAGGACAGGATCTAAGCCGGTTTTGATAGTGGACCAGCAGCTTGCTTCCGAGTTGAATTTAGCGGCTTTGGAGATCCTTAGTTTTGATGATAAAGCTCGCTACCAAATTCAGGGACTAACTGGCTCAGCTATACATTCAGATGCTAATGCTATGGCAGTGGCTGCTCGTTATTTGGGTCTTAGTGAGGAGCAAATCCAAAAAGGTCTAAATCATTATAGTCCTAGTCGAGGACGAGGCAGTTTTCACAGAAGAGGAGAGCATTTAATTATTGATGATACTTATAATGCAAGCCCTGAGTCTGTAAGAGCCAGTGTCCAAGCTCTTTTGCAGCAGTATCCAGATACTAATAAGATTCTGGCTCTCGGGGATATTCAAGAATCAGATCCTAGTTTGATTGAAGATTTGATCTTGGGATTGAAAGCTAAGCCTGAGTTGAAGTTTTTAGATCTTCGGAGCAAGACCATCGATGAGTCCTATGACTTAGTGAGGGAGCAGCTTGTAGCTCCTAGTGTAATTTTGGTCAAAGCTTCTAGGGCTATGCGTTTTGAAAGATTGGTAGATGTTTTGATGACGAAACTCTAAGGACTCGTAGTAAACGAAGTTTTGTAGCGTATTCTTAAATAGGTAGATCTGCAAACAGTAAAAGCAAGTCATCATAAAACCAAAACCTGTTTTTGATGTAGTAACCATGTTCTAGAACTTTGTTGCGAAGATAGATAGGTGGCAAGGATCTTAGAGGTCTTTTGAAATTAGCAGGGGCGTTATTAAAAATAAAGCTAAATAGATTAGAGCTTAGGCAAAGATTGGTAGCGATGATGATAAGTTTGCCCGGTCGAATGATAAGCTTGGAAGCCTTGTCTAGAAAGGAGTCTAGCTCATCTAGGGCCGCCAAGTCTAAGTCTGCGATAATGTAGCCAAAACTTTTGTTGGGATAAATATTAAATTCATTGTTTCTAACCAGCATGTTAGCTGGGCTAAGCATTTCTGTAATGATGTTTTGTTTATCACTGAGATGTAAGATACTTTGACCACAACCTATTTCTAGTCTGATTTTTTTGAGTAGTAGTTTATGCATGATCTTCTCTGCGTTTTTCCATAGCTCTTGCATGGGCTTCTAATTTTTCAGCACGAGCTAGGACTGCTACATCAAGGATTAATTCTTGAAAGACAGGGTCTTTGCGTTGGACTTTAGAGAAGTCGATAATAGAAGTTCTTTTGATGAAATCTGAGCTTTGTAGTCCGGAGCTAAAACGGGCAGTGCCTGCAGTGGGCAGGCAGTGACTGGGTCCAGCGAGGTAATCCCCTAGACTTTCGCAAGAATTAGAGCCTATGAAGATAGCTCCAGCATTGACGATGCTTTTGCTGAATGACAATGCCAGACTGGGTTCTAACATTAACTCTAGGTGCTCTGGTGCGTAAAGATTGATGAGTTCTGCAGCCTCACTAAGATCTTTGGCTAATAAAATAGCGCTCCATTTGGAGAAACTAGAGATTATGGTTTCAATTTGTTCTTGGTTTTTATGCTTTCTAAGTTCTTCGATCTGGGAGAATATGTGGTCTTGGATTTCATCAGCTTTGGATTGGCTAAAGCAAATGACTAGGCTAGACTCTAGTCCAGAACCATGTTCTAGTTGACTCAATATATCTGCTGCTATTTCTGGGGTTTTGGCTTTGTCATCTGCGACTATGGCTAATTCGCTGGGTCCATAGATACCATCGATACCGACTTTACCGAAAACTTGTTTTTTGGCTAGGCTTACAAAAATATTACCGGGACCCACTATTTTGTCTACTGGTTTGATGGTTTCACTACCATAAGCTAGGGCTGCTATCGCTTGAGCTCCACCTATGGCGTAGACCTCGTCTACTCCAGCGAGTTTGGCTGTTCTAAGTACTGCTGGGTCTATGGAACGCTCTCCCTGAGCGGGACTTAGCATGACTATCCTAGGGACACCAGCGATTTTGGCTGGGATAACAGTCATCAAGACAGTGGAGAGCAAGCAAGCTTTGCCGCCGGGAATGTAGACTGCAACTGAGTTTAGAGCTTGATGTTGAACACCTAGTCTTTCTCCTAGGTCTCCTGTAAAAGACCAATCATCTAGGAGTTTGTTTGCACGAAGTTCTTCGTGATGGAATTTCTCTATGCGAAGTTTGGCTGTGAGTAGAGCTTCTTCTAGCTCGCTATCTAGGGTAGGGACTTGATCTAGTTCAATGCGTAGAGGTCCACTATAGTTATCAAAACGCAGATTGTATTCTTTGAGAGCCTTGTCTCCATTGAGTTTTACATCTCGCAGTATATTGCGCACTAATTCTTCGTAACTATCTATCTCTGTTTCAGAGTAGCGCTTGGCAAGCTTAATAATGGTTTCTCGATTAGTCAAAAACTATGGTTCTCCCTTCGTGGACTATGATTTTGTCTTCGGCATGGGCTTTGAGGGCTTTGCTAAAGACCCATTGCTCTATATCCCTGCCTTTGGCGATATAGTCTTGAACACTATCTCTGTGTCCTACTTCGATAACATCTTGAGCAATAATGGGACCCATGTCTAAGTCTTCAGTAGCATAGTGAGCTGTGGCTCCTATGATTTTTACGCCTTTGGCGTAAGCTTGGTGATAGGGATTGGCTCCAGCAAAAGCTGGTAAAAAACTGTGATGGACATTGATGATGTGGTGAGGGTAATGTTCTATAAAGTTAGGGCTCAAGATTTGCATATATCTAGCTAAGGCAACGAAATCGATAGAATGCTCTTGAAGGGCTTTTAGAATTTGTTTTTCTTGTTTGAGTTTATTTCTGTGTAATTCTTGGGGATTTAAAGAAGCCTTAATCTCTAAGTGCAAAAAATTAATATTGAACATTTGAGCGACTGGTCTAAGATCCGCATGGTTGCTGATGATGAGAGGGATCTCTACTTGGAGTTCACCATATTGTTGTTTAAGGAGGCTGTCATATAAACAGTGATCATAACGAGAAACTAAAATAGCCATGCGCTTAGTTTTTTGCGAGAAGTTGCAATCCATCTGGTAGTTTCTGGCTACTAGATCTCTAAATTTGTTTTGAATATCGATTTCGCTAAGAGCAGCACCTTCTATGACTAGTCTCATAAAGAAACGGGCATTGAGTCCAAGAGAGTATTGTTGAGAGTCTATGATATTGCAATTGTGCTCAGATATAAAGCCGCTAATAGCGTGCACTATACCAGCTCTATCAGGGCAGCTTATTAATAGTTTGGTCTGAGGAATCAACAAAATCTAGTATAGCAACGGAGGGACTAGAGTCTGTAATATTTGTTTAGCAGCGGGTTCTTAGGAAATCTTTGAGTTTAGAGCAGCGCATGTATGGATTGGAGAGTTTCTGATGCTCTAGGCTGTCGCAGTTTAGGTGGTGGTAGTTGTGTCCGGGATAGATGATAGTAGAATCTGGTAATCGCATGAGTTTATGATGGATAGTATCGTACATGACTTCTGCATCTCCGCCGGGTAGATCGCAGCGCCCGCAACCATCTAGGAAGAGAGTGTCTCCAGATACCAAATTACCTTCCACTAGGAAGCACTGAGACCCGGGAGTATGTCCGGGGGTATGCAGAAATTGTATGGATAATCCAGAAAGATCTAAACAAAAATTGACATCTACGGAGCGAATATTTTCTCCTATGGGTTTGTAGAAATAGGCTTCATGCTCTGATACATAAACAGGGATATCATGACTGCTAAGAAGTTCATTGATACCATTGCAATGGTCTGGGTGCCCGTGAGTTATCAGGGCAGCTTTGATGCTATAACCCAGTCGCTGAGCTTCTTTGCGTATTTGTTCTACATCCCAAGCAGGATCTACTACGACCAGTTCTTTGCTAATTTGATTAGCAATAAAATAGATATAATTGGCCATGGGACCAATTTCCATTTGTTTGATTAATAAGGCTGTATTCATTTGCGCTATAGTGAAACCGTCAGCCTTGAAGCTTGCTCTTGACGGAAGTCTGATTGTTTAGATTATGCCACAAGCCAAAATACGACAGATTCTGAGACTGCTGAGGAAGCGTTATGGAGAAATTCAAAGTTTCTTGGATCATCGCAATGCTTTTGAGCTTCTCTGTGCTATTTGCCTCTCGGCTCAGTGTACTGACGCGAGGGTCAACCTCTCTACGCCAGCTCTTTTTGCCAAATATCCAGATGTTCAGAGCTTGGCTAGGGCTAAGCAAAAAGATGTTGAAGCTCTTGTTAAATCGTGTGGTTTCTATAAAAACAAAGCTCGTAATCTTATCAAGATGGCTCAGCAATTACTTTCTAGGCATGGAGGTCAAATCCCTGACAACAAAGATTCTTTAGTTGCTTTGGCTGGAGTTGGACCTAAGACTGCAAATGTTCTTTTGGGACAATGGTTTCATAAGAATGAAGGCATCGCTGTAGATACTCATGTTAAAAGAATTAGCAAGCGCCTTGGTCTCAGCTCAGAGACAGATCCACTGAAAGTTGAAAAAGATCTCAAGCAAATAGTCCCCCAGAAATCATGGAATATTTTTTCTCTTTGGCTTATTCAGCATGGCCGAGATACTTGCATAGCTCGGCGTCCTCGCTGTGAGTTTTGTTTCTTAAGGACCCGCTGCAAAACAAATATTTTAGACTCTGCGATAACTGGGACCAAGGC
>CAZASO010000004.1:0-15300 GCA_964487825.1 uncultured Gammaproteobacteria bacterium | reverse complement strand
ACAAATATTTTAGACTCTGCGATAACTGGGACCAAGGCTTAGCCTTGCTCCCAGAACGGGTCCTTAAGCCTCTATCTATGACGGATGTCGCCTCAAAACTGCGTTTCTCGGCGCATCCTAAGGACCCGCTGCAAAACAAATATTTTAGACTCTGCGATAACTGGGACCAAGGCTTAGCCTTGCTCCCAGAGCGGGTCCTTAAGGACCTAATGAGATTTATCAAAAACCATATATAATGTTTTTAATGGTCTTGCTTTACTATGGCACTTCCTTGCCAAACCAAATAGCTAATCCTCTTGCAGATAAAATTCGTTTTTGTGATCCTTCTGAATTGGCTAGAGTTAAGATCTCTCATGATGAATATGAGTGTTTCTTGAATGCTCTCAAAGAGCTTGTTTATGTTAGAGAAGTCATGTTGATATCTACCTGCAACCGTTTTGAGGTCATCTTGGATGTTCATCCAGACTATGCTTCGGAGTCTACTTACTTAGAGATAGCAGAGAAGATAGCCTATGAGACTAATTCAGGTTTTCTCTTGGCTCATTTGTCGGGTGATGAAGCTCGCTTGCAAATTCTTAGAACTTATTGTGGGCTTAATAGTGGTCTTGTAGGAGAAGATGAAATCTGCATACAGTTCAATACCGCTTTTGGACAGGGTTTGAGCATGGGTTATCTGGCTGATCAGGGGGCGGCTTTGCTCAAAGAAGCTCAGCAATTCAGAGAACGCCTGAATCAGGAAGTTTACGGTAGTCCTCCTTCTTACTGTGATATAGCCTTAAGAGAAAGCTTTAAGCAGATGGATTTAGAAGCAGCCTCACTTTCCAAAGTGATTATTTTTGGTTCTGGTAATACAGCCTTCAAGTCAGCTATATCTCTAGTGGAGCAAGGCTTGCATCCAGAAAATATTTTTATTATTCATCGGGTTAGCTGTTCTTCAGTCCAAATTCAATCCCTAACAGAGAAGCTAGAAGGCGTTCAATTAGTGCGTTCCAAAGATTCTTATAATACAGCCAAAGTCAGGACTATTATAGATGGAGCAGATTTGTTGATTTTTGGTTTGGATACGAAACATCCTGTATTAGAGTTGCCTTATGATTGTCCTTTGACTCGTAGACTTAAGGGGCAAGATCTAAGGGTGATAGATTTCAACTCCAAATCCTCAGTAGTTATGCAGCCGGGATACAGAAGAGTTAACTACATAGACAATATGGAGCTAGATGCTTTTGTTAGAGCTTATGCCCAAAGACAAATGCAAAGCCCTGCTTTTATGGAGCGCTTGGTTTATGCTGAGAGCCTTTTACAGAGATCTATCTTTAGCGACAGCGTTCTAACTCTAGTTTGATGCGTTTTTTTGCAAGGTCTAGTTCGTTCCATTCTTCGTTTGTGTTTGTTGAAGAATTGCTAGAAAGTTCTTTGATCTTGGAGTTAATATCTTCTAATTCTAATTTTAATTTTTCTTTTTTGAGTCTTAATAAAGTTCCTTGGAATCTCAATTCGGGACTAGCTTTGAGCTTTTCTAGGTCTAAGGACATGCCAAGATCACTTAAGTAGGAGCTAAGTTCCGGTCTAGAGCTGAGTCTCTGTTGAAGTTCCTGAAATTTACTATCGATATCTTCTAGGCTGGGGTTCTCAAAACTAAGATCTACAATGGCATCTAAAATACTTTGATGTTCTGGGCTTATAAGAGTTAATTCTGTTTTGAGAAATTTCTGGATTAGGTCGCGGCTATAAATGCAAAGCACTAGAAGCTCTTGCTCGCAAGCTTTGAGGCTATTTGGTAATCGTGTCGCAGATTTGCGGGGGGCTGTTTTGGTGTCTATTGCTTGGTAGGGATTGCGATTGAGTTCTATATTGAGCTGTTCTCTTAGAGCCGCTTCGTCATTAAGTCCTAGCCTGTTTGCTATGATGCGAACATATTCTGCTTCTTCAATTTTATTTTTGATATGTCTGATATATTTAGAGAGTTTGCTTAGGGCTTGGCTTTTGGCTTTGGGGCTGGCGTTGCTCATGCCATTTAGAATTTTGTCTATTTGATAATCTAAAATTAGAGGAGCCTCTTGAATTAGAGCCCTAAAAGCTTCGCTGCCTTCTTGTCTAATTAGTTCATCTGGGTCTTTGCCTTGCAGGACTCTAAGTATCCTTATCTCTGCTTCAGTGCCAGAACTAGCTTCTACAATGGTTTCTATGGCTCTTTCTGTGGCATCTTCGCCAGCTTTATCCGTATCGAAACAGAGATAGATGCGCTTAGAGTCACTAAACTTGCAGAGTAGTCTAGCTTGCTTCAAAGTGAGGGCTGTGCCAAGATTGGCGACTACATTAAAAATACCGGCTTGATGTAGGGAGATGGTGTCAAAATAGCCTTCCGTGACTATAGCTGCATTTTCTTTGTGAATGGCTTCTTTAGCGAGGTTCAGCCCAAAGAGATGTTCGCCTTTGTGGTAAATTTCACTGTCTGGAGAGTTGAGATATTTGGGGCTGGGTTCTGTGGCAGTGTCTGGATTGAGTAGGGCTCTAGCTCCAAAGGCAATCACCCTGCCTCTTTCGTCAGTGATAGCTATCATCAATCTTCCGCGGAATCTATCATAGTAAACAGGCTTGCTGGGATCTTTGTCACTACGGGAAGCTAAGCCGGCTTCTAAGATCTCTTCATCACTGCATTTGAATTTGTCTTTAAGTAGTTTGCAGAGCTTGGACCAATCATTTTTATCTTTGGGAGAGTAGCCAAGCCGAAATTTGTGTATGCTTTCTGTGCTGATAGCTCTGGAATTCAAATAATCTCTGCAATGCTGAGCCTCAGAGGAAGCTAAGAGCTTATCTAGATAGTATTGGGCGGCAAGCTCGTGCATTTGAAATTGCAAACTATTGCGTTTTTCTTTAATTTGGGCTTCAGGATTATAGTCTATGGGGATAGAATATTTCCGAGCCAGATCCTGCACGCTTTCGGCGAAGTTTTTTTTGTGATATTCTGACCAGAACTTAAGAACATCCCCTCCCATATCACAGCTAAAACATTTGAAGATCTGTTTGGATGGGCTTACCGACATTGAAGGTTTATTGTCTTTGTGGAAGGGACAGAGCCCTATATAATTAGCCCCACTGCGCTTCAGGCTTACAAAATCAGAGATAAGCTCTACTATGTCTGCGGCATTTTTGATCTTATTTATTAGGTCAGACACGGACTCGATTTTAGCAAGTCTGGATTTTGTGGATTTTGTTACCCGCTGTAAAGCAGAGATCTCAGGCTTTAGTCCTCAGAACTTTGTTATAATGGGAATTAATGAATCCTGTTTCGACTTTGGCTAAACTGCTAAGCAGAATCTCTTCCTCTCAGGCAGAGACAGCAGATTTGAATTTGAAAACCCAAACAGCCATTCTAGGAGCTTCTCAAATCCCGGAGCAAGATCAACTTAGGCATAGAATTTCTTTACAAGCAGCACTCAGAGCTTTTATGCGTATTTACGAATCTGAGCTTCTTGCTTTGCTTAAGGCTGACAAAGAAGCTCGCAGTGGCCTCGAAGATTTGGCCTTAGCCTAAGATGGGTATATAGTAAGCATATAGCGTAATGGCTGTGAAGATTTTATTAGTGGATGATGAAGTTAACTTGGTTGACCCCATGTCCTATACTCTTAGCCAAAAAGGTTTTGATACCGTAGTTGCTTACAGGGGTTCTGAAGCACTCAAGTTAATTATATCTGAGGCTCCTGATTTAGTTTTATTGGATTGGAGTATGCCAGAAATGTCTGGAATAGATGTACTCAAAGATTTAAGATCCAAAGCTAATTCTATACCGGTCCTAATGATTACAGGCAAAAGTGCCAAAGAAGATATAGTCGAAGGTCTAGAAGCAGGTGCTGATGACTATATCACCAAACCTTTTAGCTGGGATGAATTAATGGCGAGGATTAATTCTGTTCTCAGAAGGGCTCAGCTTAGGGCGGGAGCTCAAATCAAAAGAGCTCGTTATGGAGATTTAGTTTGTGATCTTAGTTCTAATAGAGCTTGGATGGGAGACAGGGAGATTAACCTATCACCTAGAGAGTTTGCCATGTTGGAGCTTTTTGTGACTAACCCCAAAAGAGTCTATTCTCGAGATGAGCTTATAGAGAAGATTTGGGGCTTAGATTTTGATGGAGACTCTAAGACCGTAGATGTGCATATTTGTTGGATTAGACAAAAAATTGAGAAAGATCCATCTAAACCCAAATTATTACAAACAGTTAGAGGCTTCGGTTATAGGCTGGGTGGCTAATTGTCTTGGCGCTTGGTTTTAACGAGAGCTGCTGAAGATTCTAAAGATTATGCTTTGGCTTTAGAGTCTGCTGGGGTACCACGCTCTGATATTTTTATTTTCCCTTGCCTTGAGTTTGAAGCCCCTAATGATAGCTATGCCGCTCTAGATGCAGCGTTGAGGCGTAACCAAGAATATCTTTGGGTGATTTTTCTGAGTCAGAAATCTGCTGAAGTATTTTTTGAGAGACTTTTAGCGATAGGGGGACATTTTTTTCATTTGCATTTGGGACTCAAGATTGCTGTGATAGGTGAAGCGACTAGGCGATACATAGAATCTGAATTAAACTTTCCTGTTGATTTTAGTCCGAGTGAATTTAATTCTGATATTTTTATCCAAGAGTTTACAGAGCTGACTATGGCTCAGGGACTGGCTTCTAGGATATTGTTACCTAGAACAGCTATGGTGAAAGATGATTTTGTGGAAAGGTTAGAGTCTGAGACTCTATTCAAGGTAGATATCGTAGATGCTTATACTACTAAATGTCCGAGTCAGGTAGATTTAGAAGCTCTTTCTCAAGTTTTACTTGAAGAACCTTTGATTACTTTTACTAGTTCTCAGATAGTTCGTAATTTTATGCAAGTAACTGCTAAGCTAGATAGGAAGCTACTTTCTAAAGCTCGTATCCTAAGCTTAGGCCCCAAGACAACTAAGACTCTTAGAGAATATTCAGAAATTTTAGATCTAAGTTCTCTTCAAGAAGCCAAACCCTCAAGCCTAGATGCTATGCGGCTTATGATAAAATCAGATCTACTAGCTCACAGAGCTTAGTCATTATAATGCCAAACTTAAGACCAGAATTCAAAAAATCTATGACTCGTGCCAAGAATAGCAGCAAAATTTTAGCTTTAGAATATTCAGAAATCAAAGAAAGGCTTATAGAAGAGTTCGCTCTTAGGTCTTGTTGCGAAAGAGACCTTGTGATGCCTTCTGGGCGTATCGTCAATCATGACATAGAGATCTCTACTGCTCTTTTAAACTCTGAAGTAGGACTTTTGGCTTCTCTTGCTATTTTGCACAATCTTCAAGAAGAGGTGGAAGTTGTTGGTGGTTCTACAGAGAGGGCTCAGGGTTTGGTCTCAGCTCTTACCCAAGTAGCTTTCTTAAGAGCTAGGGATTTGGATGCTTTTTTGATTCGTAGTCAGCCTAAACAAACACATAAAAACAAATGGCTAGAAGGACAAATCCCTGAGCAGTCCAAAGTTTGTATAGTCCACGACATAGTTGTAGACGGGGTTCAACTCATTAATGCTATTCGTACTCTTAAAGATGAGATTAATGTAGAGATAGTTCAAGCCATAGCTCTAGTAGATAGATTGGATGGCTCTCATGATAGACTTCGAGACCTTGGCATAGATTTTACCGCGATCTGCACTATGGATGAGATACTGCGCAAATATCAATATAATCGTAGAAATCATAAATCATAATGCCCTTAGTCTCTGATTACCACAATCATCCTTTGGCTCATAGGACGGATCTTTATTACAGTCCAGAGCTTTTGCAGCCTTGGGCTGATAAGGCTAGATCTCTAGGCCTAAGGGATTTAGCTTTTACAGATCATGACCGCTATAAAGCAGGCATAGATTTGACTGAAATTCAGAACTTAAGAGAGAGGAACCCAGACCTTAAGATCCGCTCAGGGATTGAGCTTGATAATGATCCTGAAACTAGTGCTGATGGCAGAAGATGGGTGGAAGCTCATTGGGATAGTTTGGATTTTGTTTTAGGTTCTGTACATTTTATTCAAGATTTTGCTTTTGATCACCCTAACTATATTTCAGAATATGCTAACCATGATATTAATGATTTGTATCGGGCCTATTATAAAGAGATACAAAAAACAGCAAGATCTGGTCTTGTGGATGCTATCGGGCATTTAGATTTGATTAGTATTTTTAAGTTTTTCCCTACTGAAGACATGACGGGTCTTTATGAGGAGACTTTGGATGTTATTTCTAAGGCTGGGGTTTGTATAGAGATTAATATGGCTGGCTTCCGAAAGCCAATAGGGAGGCAGTATCCAGAGCTTAGCCTTATTAAGATGGCTTTAGCTAAACAAATACCTTTTACTATTAGTAGTGATGCTCACACTGCTAAAGATTTGAATCAACATTATGACAAACTTGAGCAGATTCTTCGTGATTTGAATATCAGAGAAGTCGCTATTTTTGATAAACATCAGAGAACTATGGTTCCAGCTTGGACTGAGTCTCCTCAAAATACTCTTGCTTGAGAGCAGTTGCGAGTCCTAGATTATCATTAGACTTGGCCATTTCTTTAGAGATGGCTTCATCAAAAAACTGATAAAAAATATCTTCAGCCATACCACCACTCAAAAAGCCTTCTTTGGATTGAGGGCGCATTTGTTTGAGAGACATCTGAATAAAGACGGCTTCAAAATCTTCGGCAGCTTCGTTCTGCCTGTTGAGCTGTAAAGCCGCTTGATTACTGAGATTGAAGCCTTGGATTTGCATTAAATTTCTACCCTAAAATATTCGTGTTTACCAAAACTATCTGTTAAGACTAGCCATTCTCTTTTATGAGAGTTTCGGCTTGGGAACTTGAATTCATAGTTGAATTCAGAATTGGCTGGAATGTTTTTGTTGTCAAAAAACTTAAAACCTTGTTCTGGTTTTACAGTATAACCTAGTCCGTCTATGATTTTGAGATTACCTAGAGGTAGGGATTCGTCTAGATTGTTGTGGATGCTGATACTAAGTTTATTGCGATCTCTTTTGAGAATATCTACGCTAACTCCGCTAGAACTAGCTTGCATAGCCTGTTCTAAGATTTTTTGTTCTTGCATGCTGATCATGTTGATGGTCATAGGAGTGCCGGGTATGATCTCTAGGTCTTCACCACGCCTAGCAATAAGTCTCACTATGGCGACACTGGCTCCTAGAGCTGCTCCAGCTACTGCAAGTTTGCCTGCGCTAGCTCCTATGCTCAGCAGTCCTCCGAACTTATAAGCAAGACTGGCTCCGGCAAGGGCGCTAATACCAGTCTCCAATACTGCTTCACCAGTGGCTTTGCCCAGAGAGGCTATTTGTTCTAGTTTGCTTTGATTGTTGCGAATACTTTCTTTGAGTGAACCATCTGCTTGTATCTCTATACTAGTAATATTGTCTGGGAAGATGATCTTTTCAAAGCGCACCGTTACTTCTGCATCTTGGTGAAAGTTTTTGGAATTTTCTACATTTATGACAGTCCCTATAAGGTGACTATTGCGAGGGATTAGAACCTCACCAGTGGCACTAACAAAATTATCTACAACCCTAGCCGAGAAATGTTCTCCACTCTGAGTGTCACTACTAATGCTCCATTCAGCAACTACTAATAGAGGAGTGCTCTCCATTACCCCTGCTTTGATAGCAGAGCGAGCGGCTAAACCCATGAATATATTTATCAAGAATAAACTTATTAAAATTGTTCGAATTAGTTTATTCATGACCTTAAATGATGACTAGCTCAGCTTGCAGTGCTCCAGAGGCTTTGAGGGCTTGCATGATAGCGATAAGGTCTTTGGCATCTACGCCAACCTTGTTAAGTTCTTGGACTAATTGGGCTAAGGTTGTAGATTCTTGCATCTCGACATATTTAGTGGGTTGACGATTAAGCTCTATATTGGAGTTAGAGTAAGTTTCAGTTTTGATGCCGCTACCACCAACACTACTGTTGATATTGGTATTGTCGCCAGCAGTATTGAGAGCAGCCAAGGTCTGCACAAAGGGCTGAGAGATATTATTGTTGGTTTTGATAGTGATAGATAGAGAACCGTGAGCAAGAGCAACGGGAGAGAGTTTGACATCCTCACCAACGACTATGGTTCCAGTGCGCTCCATAATAACGACTTTTGCTTGATTCTCTGTATCTACAGTCAGAGACCCGATTTCAGCCAAAGCTGTGATGGGATTGTCTTCTGGTCCATTTAATTTAACTTTGATGGTTCTACCGTCTACCACCTCTGCTATGCGGTTATAAGCAGAACTGCTAATAGCATCTGAGATTTTTTTGGTAGTAGTAAAATCTATTTTTTCTGTAGTTAGAATTATGCCGTCACTATAATCAATGCTGCTAGGCAGACTGAACTCTACAATGCCTCCGCTAGGAACTCTAGCTGAGTTGGGCGAACCTTCTCTGACCATGGAGCCATTAGCTTCTACTTCGTAACCAGAGGCTATAACTGGACCTTGAGCGCTAGCATAGACTTTGCCATCGGGACCTTTGAGTAAAGTCTGCAAAAGCACTCCACCAGCGAGATTGCGAGCAGAACCAAATGAAGAAACATCTATATCAAATTTATCTCCTTCTTTGGAGTAAGGGGCAACTTTGGCTGTTACCATGACAGCAGCTATATTGCCCGTGCCACCACCATTGAGTTGTCTTAAAGCTGCAACGAGGCTCTGTCCGGGGTTTGCGAGATTTACATTCTTGACATCTATTTGATTGTTGGTTAAAAATTCTTTGATATCTATGCCAAAATTTTTGAGCATATTTATCTGAGCTAGATCTGTTGCGATATTATTCCTGTCGCCGCTATTACTGGGTAAGCCAGCAACTATACCATAACCTATGAGATAGTGATCCCTAAGCCCTTGGACACTAGTTATATCCTTGATGCGTGTAGTGATGGCCAAGACAGGGTTAGCTACTCCCAGTAAGAAGTAGAGGAGAAGGATACAGCAGTTTATGCAGAGTCTTAGCACTAAGAGTTTTATTCACTCTTAAACTCTCTAGCTATCTCATCTTCTTTGATGGCGAAAAAGAAATCAGCCCCTCTACTCAATGCTTCTTCAGGATTAATCCCAGCTGTGTTGACTAGGTCAAAAGGTTGAGATTCACGGTGCTCTCTAAATTCTTTGATGGCTTGTAGCATCTCGATGTAATAATGCCGAGCTTTATTTTTGAAAGTTTTGTCACCAGTACCCAGATAGAATTTTTCGTTAAGGTTGGCTATATAGTAAGCGTTCTTCCAACAAAGATCATATAAACCTTCTTTTTGGTAGTACATAAAAGCAGCTTCTAGATGTTTGTGGGCTAGTTTGTAGCTTTGTTCGTTGATGGTCGAAAAGTCTAACATCAAAACACCTATAAGAGAGTCTGTTATAGCGCACTGTAGAAGAGCATTCTCGGCTTTATATAGATCCCTTGCATTTTTGAAGGAATTATAAGCTTCTTGGTTTTGATTAATACTTGCAAATAAATTACCCATGGACTGATAAACATCAGCTTCACCTAGAAGATTATTGTTGCGTTGATAAATTTCTAGAGCTTGATTGAAATAGGAAGCAGCCATTTCGATTTCTTTGTCACCAATTTCTGATGAATCCATATGTTTGCGGACTATGGTAAAAGCCAAATCCACATATTTAGTGGCTTTGCAGTCTTCGTCACCAAGCCGGTCTGCTAATTGTATGATCTCTTCTCCTAGTTTGATGATGGGTTCAAAATTTTCATCGAGAAGTAGGACCTGAAACAGGACATTTTTGGCTTGAAGTAATTGTTGGAAGCGATTTAGTTCTTCTAGTAATTCGCAGGCATAATTTATAAGAATTTTAGCTCCACTTAAATCTCCATCAGCCTGTACAAGAGTGTTGGCCAGTATTTGAGCGATTTGTGCTTTGAAGAGTTTGGGGATGTCTTGATTGAGTAATGCTTGAGATTTACTTTTGATATTTTTGAAATCACCAGTAAGAGCCATTAGAGATAGTTCTTGTATTTCTAATCCTATGTTCTCAAAAAGACCGCCTTGTTCTAGAACTTCTTCGGCTTTTGCAAAATGCTCTAAAGCCTCTTGGAGATTGCCACTAGAAAGGGCATCAGAAGCCAGTGTCTCATAAATATAACCTTGGGCCGATAGATTGCCAGAGTGAGTGAAAGCCAAGAGGGCTCTGTTTAAGTTCTCCTCTCTTCTCTCTTGAAACTCAGTAGCGTAGAGAGCGTACACCTCACCTAGTCCGTTTTGGTTAGCGTCTTTGCCAAAGAGTATCTCTGCATCTTCTGCTGCCTGTCTATCTTTGAAAAGTTTGGCCTTGAGGAGATAGATTTTGGCTTTGCTGGATTGATATTTGGCTTTGCTTGATAATTCCAGTAGATTGTTCAAATGCTCAGCAGCAATGTTTTCCAAGAGATCTTTAGCAAACTCTTGTTCTTGGATTATAATTTCCAAGCTTTGGAGAGAGGCAAGTATAGCTCTATCAAAATCTTCTTCATCGATAAGTTTAGTGAAAATCTTCTCTAAACCTAGGTCTAGCTCATAATCAAAACCCCAATAAATTTTGGCAAATAAGAGCGCTTGGGCTCGAAAAATATGACTATCTAGGTCTTGTTTGTAGATGTGATCTAAAAGAATTTCAATTCGGCCGTTAAGTAAAAAATCTATAAAGTGTCTAAGTGGTGAATAATGACTGGTTCTGGAAAGCAATTCCTGAGCGACTTTGAAGCGTCCTTGTTTAAGTAAGACTTTGGCTTCTAGTTCATAAGCTTCTGATAGCTGCTCTTCATTAAGAGCTAAATCCCTCAATTCTAAAGCAAGAGCTTTACATTGCTGAAAATTGTCTGTAAAAAAATACTGCCAGTAGCGATCTTTTAGATTTGTGTTGGGCTCTTGGGGCTCTGACATTTGAGAGTTTCTTCTTTGAAGGCTAATCTTTGAGCCTCAAATAGCAAAACATTACTAAAAAAATCCCCAGTTTTAGCAGCTTTGGAGAGGTTAAGATCCAAAATAGCTCTATCTATGTTAGCAAAGCGCCTGCTGATGATAAGTTTGCGTAGGCTAAGTTTGGAGCGTTGAACTACAGAGCCAGAAAAAGCAAGGCTTTCTCGGTTCGTATTTTCTAGCTGGGAGAGCAGTTCTGCATAGTGGGCTAGGCCTTGTTTGGAGGCTGCTGGACTTTGAAAAAGATCAGAATCTTGGCTTGTTTCCATAATTAAAGTTTAACCGAAGATAAATCGTAACACATATTGCGCCCCTTGTCAAGAGCGAAGTCTTCATTGCTTAACAAATCAGCCCTGAGAGCCCAAGGATTGGCTTTTGTGATTTTTACAGGTAAAATCTTCCCAAAATATGGTTCTAAAGCAAGGCTAATTCTAGCGTCTAGCTCAGTTTCACTTTCATTAGCTCTAGGGCTCATGTCGCTGATGCCGGGGACATCGATGTTAGTGGTTTTGTTGTCAAAAATCCTACCGCAGAGTCTACGAGGGTTGCGCTGAGACAGTCCTTCTATAAGTACTTCTTGCTGAGTGTCTACATAGCGCAAAGCCCGTTCAGCAGCGACTTCTGAGCACACTGCATTAAGCATACGAATGCGCTCGTTTTTTTCTTCTGCGCTGATAGGGTCATCCCAAGTAGCAGCAGGGGTATATGGCCGAGGTGAATAAACCGCAGTGTTGCAGGCATCGTAGCCTATTTCTTGGACGGCGCTAACACTATCCATAAACTGAGCATGAGTCTCTCCGGGAAAACCTACGATAATATCTCCAGTAATAGCGGCTTCTGGCATAAGCTTGCGGATATAGCTAACAAGCTCCATATATCTAGCCCTAGTGTAGCGACGAGCCATACGCCTCAAAACCTCATCATTACCGGCTTGTATGGGGATATGAAAATATTTGGAGAGCTTGGGAAGTTCAGCTACAGTCTCTATCAGTTCATAAGTCATATCACAAGGATGAGATGTTAGAAATTTGATCCTCCGAATGCCTTCTACTGAGTGGATTTCACGAAGTAAGCTAGCAAGATTAGTGCCTAGATCCAAACCATAGCCATCTACATTCTGACCTAATAAAATCACTTCTTGGTAACCTTCCATAGCTAAGATTTCTATTTCTCTGCGGATTTCACTTATAGGTCTAGACCTCTGATCCCCACGGGTTTTGGGGACTATACAATACGAACAACGATAATTACAACCATAAATCACATTAACCCAAGCATGATATTTGCTTTTGCGTAATATGGGTAATTCTGGAATATCCTCTGGAAGTTCTTCCCAGATCTCAGCTACTTGAGGGCGCTTGAAGTGTATTCCTTGGTTGGTGGAGGCTCCCGGCGCAGTGCCTTCTGCGCTAAGTTTTGCTAAGTTCTCGGCTTCTAAAACCAAATCTGGAAGTCGATGAAGATTGTGAGTGCCTATGATGATATCGACAGTACGAAGGTCTTTGCTGAGTTTGACACCTTCTTGCTGGGCGACACAACCTGCTAAAGCCACTAGGGAACCGGCTTTGCGGGCTTTGTCCCAACGCCCCAGATGACTGCGCATTTTGTCGACAGCATGTTCTCTGATAGAACAACTATTCAAAATAGATAAATCAGCTTCTTCTTGGATATCAGTCTCGCTGTAGTTAATTTCATCTAATAAACCAAGCATCCTCTCTGTATCTGCCATATTCATTTGGCAGCCGAGAGTTTCGATAAAGACTTTTTTGGGTGGCATGGACTATATACTAGGCTTCTTGGGAACAGCTATTTCGCAGTAAGTCTATTATGACATTATTGGACTTGCTAAGAAATAAGCGTTTTGTTAGAGATGCTCAGTGCGCAATCTTCCGCAGAGGGATATGTTATAATTATTATCGTGAGACTTCCTCTGCTACCTACTTTTTTGGCTTGTTTTTCTTTGTTGGCTTCTTGTAATCAGAGACCTGCTGCCGAGAGACCTACTGCAGCACCGGGGGCAGTGCTCACTAAGCCTGATCCGTCGCCTAGGCCTGTCGCAGAAGCTATGGCAGTAGAGCCAGCAGCAGCTCGTGCTTGGAGGGAGCCACCAGTGGAAGTGAGGATTGCTCCATCAGGTGTAGCAGGACCCAGAGACAGTTTGCCTTCATCAAAAACTGAGAATGATGTTTTTAAGGAATTTCAGGACAAGATTTCCGCAAAATCTTTTAAGCCTCTAAGAGCTGTTACTGAGGATACATGGAATAAAGACTTGCTTGAGGCAAAGCGGGTCTTTAAGGAGATCTTAGGGATTTTAGATGAAGCTAATGGCTTACCAACGCAAAATATATCTAAGCTTATGCAAGACTATGTTGTTGATATTGCTTCTAATCAGTGGTTTCGAAATACGGCTTGTGCTTTGATATTTGAAGATATGCGCCAAGGGTTCCAAGGAGGGGATTTGATGTCAGCTTTGAATGGTGAGTCAGAGGCATTAGATGGTTGGCTTAAGGAATGGGGAGCGCATAAGGGACTCGTGAGAACGATTGGGTCTGAGTATATGAAATATTATAATGCCCTGCCTGACCAAATTGGCAGTGAGCCTAGACTAGGAAGCCAGTAATTATGAAAATGGGGACTGTTGCTGCTGGAATATCTGCCTTGAGCTTATTCTGCTCTAGTCCTCTCAGCGCAGATCCTATTGACAGACCCGTTTCTGGAGTGGCTTCTAAGCCTACTCCCCTGGGACCCGCCTCTAAGTTTGCTAGCCCTAAGGGACTTGGTAGACCCGCTCATGGAGCCGCTTCTAGACTTGCTAGCCCTAAGCGAGTTGACGGATCCTCTTCTCAAGTGGTTTCCAAGCCTGCTCCGCTGGGATCCTCTGCTCAAGCGGCTTCCGAGTCTATGATTCGAATAGAAGCTCCTCTGGACAATCCAGAATTACGCCCAGTGGGAGATCCTCATGGCGACATATTTGCAACATGGCCAACAAAAGAATGGGCGCGAATTTGTGATCATCTGTCTTCTAATCCTTGGGAGAGGCTTATGCGTTTTACTACTTTATCTGCATTAGATAGAGAGATCTTAGAGAGGAAGTTTAAGATCTCTGTGGAGTTAGAAGAGATTCTGCGTTTAAACGCAGTCCTAGAAAAGAAACTTGAGATTTTACACAAGATGCAAGATGAGGGCAAAAGCCAAGACGAGGCTAAATATATGGCCGCAAGCAAGGCTGTTGATGATGCTTATGTCGCACTGTATAAACAATCCATCAAAGATACTAGTGGAGCTAAGCCTGAGCTTGCGAAATTGCTTCAAATCTTGGCTAATAGTCCTTTCAAGCAGCGAGCTATTCAAGCCTTAGGTTTGCCTGAGATCTGCAACTGGTTGCTTACTTTGCTCTGAGTAGAGAAAGTATATTTTCCCTTATATCTCGGATACACTGGGGCGGCCATGGAGCCATTAATCCCCAAATATAGAGAAGTTGCTAATAAATTTGAGTTAGCGGGATTTCGGGATGGGTCATTAAACTAGAAGCTGAGGTCTTTTAGTTGGCTGAGAGAATATATTGTCAGAGCTTTGTTGTAGATATTCTAGAGCCCGAGGATCTTTCAAAGTACCATTATTAACAAGAGTCTGGATTAAATCTCGACCACCAACTGAAAGGTAATCTGCTAAATCCAAAAATCCTTTGCGTCCCAATATTTGAGCAAGTTTTGCATAATGTTTGGAACCGGGAGCTAGACTGGCTTTTAGTTCTTCTTGTTGTCTCAATTCACGAGATTTTTTCTCTGTGATTTTAATTTCGCGTTCTTTTTCAGCCTGAATTTTCGTTTCTTCTGCGCGTTTTTCTTCTTCTTGTTTTTTAGATTTTTCGGCTTCTTGGGATTTTTGTTGTTTGCGTTGTTCGAAAAGAAGATGGAGTAGAGACCGAGCATTCTCTGCACCAAAAGTATTGTTGGCAAGTATAGGGTTTGCTCTAAAGATCCCTTCAGCAACAATCGAAAGAGTAGTTTCATCTTGAATGACAGTATTAAGAAGTTTTTGATTTAGTTCTTGTTGCTTTGGTTGTTCAAGAGTTAGCTCTTGGTTCTCTACTTCTCTTGTTGCATTTTGTAAGAAAAACCCTAAAGCTTCCTTAAGGACAGGGTTTGACTCGATTTGCTTTAATATCTCCTCGGGCTTGTCTTTAAAACTTTCTATCTCCACAATAGTTTTTTGAACTTTTTCAAGTTCGGCTTTCTTCTTAGGATCTGTTTCTGTCTTGATCGCAGCAGTCAGGAGTTCAGACATGGTCTTTTGAAAATCATTGATATGTTGGTTTACAAAGTTGATGATTTTCTTAACATCCGGATC
>CAZASO010000003.1:25889-39405 GCA_964487825.1 uncultured Gammaproteobacteria bacterium | reverse complement strand
CGAGCCCTAAAAGATGTATTTCTTAAGGACTACCGCTGTATTATGTCCTCCAAAACCTAAAGCTTGAACCATCGCATAATAAACCTCTCTAGAGCGAGCTTCATTAGGTACATAATCCAAATCACAATCTGGATCTGGTTCTCTATAGTTGATAGTAGGGGCTATGATGTCGTGCTTACAAGCCAGAGCTGCTACAGCAAGACCACTAGGTCCAGCAGCACCTATCAAATGTCCTGTCATAGATTTGCTGCTAGAGACACAAAGTTTATAGGCATGGTCTTTGAAAACTTTTTTGATGGCGAGGGTTTCTCGAGCATCATTAAGTGGTGTACTAGTGCCATGAGCATGGATATAGTCTATAAGGTTGCGTTGATTTGCGATACCAGCATTCTGAAGAGCAGCCAATATAGCACGGGCTCCTCCACTACCATCTTCAGATGGTGCAGTGATGTGATAGGCATCACAACTGGCTCCTACGCCTATCAACTCTGCGATAATCTGAGACTCTCGTCCTTGACTATAAACAGTACTCAGTTCTTCTAATACACAAATAACGGCTCCCTCACCCATAACAAAACCATCTCTACGAGCATCAAAAGGACAACTAGCTTCTTCTGGAGGGCAATCTCTTTTGGATAGAGCCGTCATATTAGAGAAAGAAGTAATGGCTAACGGATTAAGACAGGCTTCAGTCCCACCAGTTACAACAGCATCAGCGAAACCATGCTTAATATATAAGAAAGCATCAAAAATACTATCTAAACCAGAAGCACAAGCCGTAGCGTCAGATTTGGCTCTACCTTGAAGCCCAAAGGCTATAGCAACTTGACCTGAAGCTGCATTGGGCATCAGCCTGATAATAGAACGCACTCCCACTTTTTTGGAGCCGAACTGATGTAGGGTCAAAGTATCATCAGAAGTGGTTTTTATACCACCAATACCAGTACCGATAAAGGTCGCAATACGAGTGAGATCCATCTTCTCTAAGTTCATTTTAGATCTAGCTATGGCTTCTTTAGAGGCAATGAGCGCATATTGGGAAACCATATCCATGTCTTTTTGGATGCTCCTGATCTCTTTTGGATCTGAAAAATAATTAGCAAGATCGAAATTTTTGATCTCTCCGCCTATCCTCACAGGAACTCCAAACTGAGTCGGGTCGCAGTGTTCGATATAACTAATGCCACTTTTGCCCGCCTTAATATTGGACCAAAAAGTATCCAAATCTAAACCCACTGGTGTTACTGTCCCTATACCTGTGATTACTACTCTACGATTAACCATATTTCTTAGAGAATGATAGCCTAAAATAAAAAGTGATGCTTATATCAGAAAATTTTTAAAAAAAGCTTGAAAAATTTCTTCAAAAATTCCTACTTAGTAATTCTCCTGCTTCTAATAGCAATAGCTTTACCTTTTATTATAGAACAGAGAGTCAAGGAAACAAAATCTAAAATCCCCACTATCGTGTTTTGGCAATACTGGAGTGGTTCTGAGAAAGAGGCTCTCACTAAGCTTGTAGAAGATTTTAATAGAGGGGATCATGGTTTCAAAGTCCAAATGCAGAGCATCTCGATGCCACGCAAAAAAATCCTTCTTTCTATCATCGCAAAGGTAGCCCCTGATCTTATTCATCTAGATGGAGACATGCTAAGTGATTTTGCTCTGCGAAACGCTCTCAGAGAAATAGTCTTAGATGATAACGAAAAATCCAAATTCATTCCAATCTATCTCAAAATCTTAAACATCAAAAACAAGCAATGGGGCTTGCCTCTAATGCCTACTTGTGAAGCTATGCATAGTAATAAAGGTCTTCTTGCTAAACATGGCTTAAAAGAAGCTAGAACACTCATGGATATTGAGTCTTGGCCTCTACAAAACTCTAGTATGAATTTTGTAGCTTGGATGCCTAGCTGGCCTCCTTGGTCTTCAAGATTTAGTGTTTTGTTATTTAATGGATCTTGGGCTGATGGTGAAAACATTACAGCTAATTCAGAAGCTAATATCCGAGCCTGGTCTTGGTTACAAAATAAAATCGCTAGCAAAATGCCCCAAGACAAAATCGCTGCTTTTACAGAAGGCTACAAAGCCTATCAAAGTCCCGATAATCCTTTTTATGCTGGACGCATAGGAATGGAGAATAGTGGGGTCTGGGAATACAATCTAGCAAAACGTTTCGCACCCAAAATGAGAGTTACAGTCTCGGCTTTTCCTCATGATGAAAGTGCTTTTCCTCAGTGTCGCAGTGGTGATGCGAGTTGTGCTCCAACTCTAGTGAGCGTAGATGCTCTGGCTATACCTAGGGGTGCTGCTCATCCTGATTTGGCTCTCAAGTTTATGCGCTGGTTACTAGAAACAGAACACATAGAATATCTTGCTAAAGCTCAAGGTAAATTTAGTGTACTCAAAGAATTTAGTCCTAGTTTCATTCAAGGACACCCAAATCCACATATAGAAATTTTTATTAAACTTGCTAATTCCCCCAACGCTGTCTATTTCCCTCAATTAGCCTGCGTTCAGAGTTATCGGCGAGAGATTTCTAGTGCCTACTCTAAACTACTAAGGTTAGAACTCAGTCCCAGAGAGGCTTTGAATCAAGTCCAAAATAAAATGCTAGCCATTTGCAAGTAAATCAGCGCACGGCATTATCTTGCGAAGCTGTGACAATGGCATGTTTTAGATAGAGATTAAAAGTCCCCTTAAGGCTGCGCTGAGAAACTTCGTTTCTCAGCGGGTCCTTAAGGGTAGATAAGTAAAAGATATAATCTTGGAGAAGGCTATTTCTAAAATTTAAATTATGGCAACAGACACTAAATCTACTAAGGCTCTCGAAATAGAATCAGTAACCATCAGATTCTGCGGAGATAGCGGTGATGGCATGCAACTCACAGGCAGTCAGTTCACAACGACCAGTGCTTTAGTCGGCAATGACATTAGTACCTATCCTAATTTCCCTGCTGAGATCCGTGCACCTCAGGGAACTTTAGCTGGAGTATCTGGGTTCCAAATACATTTCAGTTCCAATGATATTTATACGGCTGGTGATGCTCTAGATGTTTTAGTTGCTATGAATCCCGCTGCTCTTAAAACCAATATCAGTGATCTCAAACAAAACGGTATCCTCATAGTCAATGAAGATAGTTTTAACGAAGTCAACTACAAAAAAGCTGGTTACCCAGAATCAGTAGATGCCCTAGGTCCTCTCAAATCCAAATACACAGTCTACGAAATCCCTTTCACCAAGCTGGTTATGACTGCCTTAGAGGATTCTAGCTTAGCTTCCAAAGCCAAAGAAAAATGCAAAAACTTATTTGCTTTGGGTCTCATGTATTTTATTTACTCTAGGCCTTTGGAGCCAACCATCAAATGGTTAGAACAAAAATTCGGCAACAAGCCAGATGTTTTTGACGCCAATGTCAAAGCCCTTAAAGCTGGATTTAATTTCGGTGACACTTGCGAAATGTTCCAAAATACTTTTATAGTTCCCAAAGCTAGTATCGCTCCCGGTAGCTATCGTAATGTTACTGGCAACGAAGCTTTGTCTATCGGTTTAGTTACAGCTTCTGAACTCACAGGTAGACCTTTGTTTATAGGTTCTTACCCTATTACTCCAGCTACTGAAGTCTTACAGGAACTAAACAAATACAAACACTATGGTGTCAAGTCCTTCCAAGCAGAAGATGAGATCGCTGGCATAGGAACTGCTCTAGGAGCGGCTTTCGCTGGACATCTTGCGGTAACTACTACTTCTGGCCCGGGGATCTGCCTCAAATCAGAGTTCATGAACCTAGCAGTTATGACAGAGTTACCTCTGATCATCTGTGATATCCAGAGAGGAGGTCCTTCTACTGGTCTTCCTACCAAACAAGAACAAACAGATCTACTACAAGTACTCTTTGGGCGTAATGGTGAAAGCCCTATGCCAGTCATAGCTGCTAGTAGTCCTTCTGATTGTTTTGATACTGCTATCGAAGCAGCTCGCATTGCAACTCAGTTTATGACTCCAGTCGTAGTTCTTAGTGATACCCAAGTAGGTATAGGATCTGAGCCATGGAAACTACCAGATATAGATTCTCTTCCTAATCTAGAAGTCCACTTTACAGTGCCATCTGCAGATGATGTCTTCATGCCTTATGCCCGCAATGAGCTACTAGCGCGCAACTGGGCTATCCCCGGAACCCCTTATGCTGAGCACACTCTAGGTGGTCTCGAAAAAGAAAACATCACTGGCAAGATTAACCTTTCTGCTGAAGTCCATGATCAAATGACCAAACTGCGTGCCGAAAAAATCGCCAATATAGCCAAAACAATTCCAGCAACCGAAGTCTTCGGGCAACAAGAAGGAGATCTGTTGCTTATAGGTTGGGGTAGTACTTATGGGGCACTCCGCTCGGCAACAGAAGAACTACTCAAAAAAGGCCACAAAGTAGGTCAAGTACATATCAAACACCTTAATCCATTGCCTAGAGATCTTGGTGATATTCTCAAACGCTTCTCCAAAGTTGCGATTGCAGAACTCAATCTAGGACAGCTTTTGATGCTGGTTCGCTCCAAATATCTTGTAGATGCCAAAGGCATCAACCAAGTCAACACCAAACCTTTTGCTGTTGCAGATCTAATACGAGAAGCAGAGGCTCTACTTAAATAGGATACAAATATGGCTGAATTAACTATTAAACACACAGACCCAAGCACTCTTAGCAAAGAAGATTTCGTTAGCGAAGGTGATGTCAAATGGTGTCCCGGTTGCGGTGATTATTCGATACTTAGTTCTGTACAAAGCGTGCTACCTAGCCTAGGTATCCCTCGTGAACAGTTTGTCTTTATCTCTGGAATCGGCTGCTCAAGCAGGTTTCCTTACTATGTAGACACTTTTGGCATGCATACTATACACGGCAGAGCCCCTACTGTGGCTACTGGTGTCAAACTATCTAATCCAGATCTTTCAGTATGGTTGGTTACTGGAGACGGTGATGGACTCAGCATAGGTGGCAACCACACCATGCACATGATCCGCCGCAATATGGACATCAAAGTCCTCCTCTTCAATAACCGTATCTATGGTCTCACCAAAGGACAGTTCTCTCCTACCTCAGAAAAAGGTAAAGTTACCAAGACTTCTCCTTATGGTTCTTTGGATAACCCCATTAACCCACTATCTCTAGCCCTCGGTTGCTCTGCGACTTTTGTAGCTAGAACTACAGCAGCCAACCCAAAACATATGCAAGAAGTACTTAGGGCCGCAGCCGCCCACAAAGGTACAGCCTTTATAGAGATATTACAGAACTGCAATATCTTTAATGATGGGGCTTTCGCTAAATATCTCAACAAAGAAACTAAAGACAGTGAGAACCTCTTCCTTGAAGCAGGTAAACCACTCTTGTTCGACAATGGCAGCAAAGGTATAGTCCTCACAGGAGATACAGATCCAAAACTAGCTATTGAAGAGGCTTCTAGCCCCGGCTCTGATAGCTCCAAAAATGGCAATAAATTCATAGTGCATAATCCTCTCAACGACAACAATACCGTAGCTTCTATGTTGGCTCAGCTTGGCATAGAGCACACGGAGTTCCCCACAGCCATGGGTGTCATTCGCTCCGTCATCAAACCCAGCTACCATGAGGGTTTGATAGCTCAGCACGAGCAAGCTGTCTCCAAAAAAGGCAAAGGTAAACTTAAAGACCTCATCTACTCTGGCGAGATGTGGGTAGTTAATCCTTAGTTGCAATCTTACTTAATATAGTTTCAGCGATGACTTTAAGTGAAGTTCTTTGATCCATTGCTCGCTTTTGCATTAAGCGATAGGCAGAGGCTTCGTCTATAGAAGTTTCTCGCATTAAAGCCCCTTTGGCTTTTTCGATAAGCTTGCGTGTTTCTAGTTTATCGCTGAGAGTTTTAATTGCTTCACTAAGATCTTCAAGTTCTATTGCTCTAGAAATAGCTATCTCTATAGCAGGTCCCAAATCCGCTTTGCGTAAGGGTTTAGTGAGATAACCAAAAACACCAGCCTCACTAGCTTCTTCAAAATGTTCTCTTTGACTATAAGCTGTAAGCATAATAATGGGAATACGACGGTTAATACTTTCTTTGAGCTTACGAGCTGCCTCAAGCCCGGTCATCTCAGGCATCATAATGTCCATAAAAATCACATCAGGATCTAAACGCTTAGCAAGTTCGTAAGCTTCTAATCCGTCTTTGGCTTCAGCGACAACAGTATAATATGGACTCTCCTCTAACATTTCTTTGAGATCCATGCGAATCAAAGGCTCATCATCTGCGATAAGAACCCTAATAGCATCTTGATTAAAATTATCCATAACGATATAAGCTCCAGTATCTCAGATTAAAATTATTCATTAAGTCTATTCTAAACTAGACCTGTTAAGAAATGCCCTTAAGCCATAATCAAACTAGGCAAACGCAAGCTAACCCTAGAACCGCCACTACTAAGATTCTCTATCTGAATATCTCCTCCAAGGCTATCTTCTGCAAGATTCTTAATAATCTCCCAACCTAAACCGGGCTCAAAGTCATTAGGGAAGCCTATCCCATCATCTTCTATAAGTAATAATAAATCGTAAGTATTAGGTATTTTACCTTGCTTCTCGTTATAAAGCTTGATATTAATTTGGCTCAAATTAGTCCCAGCATGTTCAAGACTATTACTAAGAAGTTCATTGAGGATGAGAGCGAGGTTAGTAGCTTTTTCACTACTGATAAAGATTTTCTCTGGGCAATGAAAATTCAGCTTAAGGTTTTTGATACCAAAAGAAGCTACTGTCTCTCTAATAATAGTCCCCGCTAAGCTACCAAAATCTACTTGTTCTACATCTTCAGCCCTAGAGAGAGTTTCATGCACAAGGCTAATACTAGTAGTACGGTTAATAGCTTCATTGAATGCTTCTTTAAGTTCGGGATGTCTACGACTCTGCATGCGCAATAAAGAAGAAACTGTTTGGATATTGTTTTTGACACGGTGATGTATTTCTCTCAGTAAAGTGTCTTTGATTTTAATCTCTGAAATATCCTTAATAAGCAGGACTGAGAGATCTGCATGAATATCTATATATCGGAGAACCAAAGTACGCCGAGATAAAGAGACTTCTTCTATTTTGGAAATACCAGCCCGAGGGTTCTTGCCACAAAAACGCCGGGGACTAGAAGCAAAAAGTTCATCTAGAGAGCGCCCCAAGAATTGACTACTATAATGTCCTCCCAATTCCGAAAGAAGATGAATTGCAAAAGGACTAATGAAAAAAATATTGGCTGGTTTTTTGAGAATAATAATACCTTCACCCAGAGATATAGTCGGGAAGCGGGTTTGAGTCTGAGCAGTATTAATGCGCTCCTGCAAACCTTTAATCAAATGATCTGCTATAAGATCCCAATGCTGACCTAAATTAGCTCTAGTAAGATAGATGTCTCTTTCTACTGCTATAACTGCTATAACTTCCCTCTCCCCTGACTCAGAAGATAGGAGAATAGGATAGGCAAACTCTTGGATAGGTCTATTGTTGATAACTAGGCCATACTGTCCTACTACAGACCTAGCATGCTCAAAAGCTTTGTGGACAAAAATATCTTTATGGATATCTAGGGTTTTACCTTTGTGTATAATCTGGGAATCCATATATAAGGAGTCTCTTTGAAATTGATAGTAGTTATAAAGCACTATTGATGAGCTTTCTGGCTGTCTAACGAAAACTCTAATATCAGCTTGAAGGAGTTCTGTAACAAAACTAAGGTTGGCATCTAAATAAGCAATGAGACGATCTATCTCTTCTTGTTTAGCTACATTAGGTTTGATCGTCTCTGACATGATTAAGGTAGCAAGCGCAGGAATTTACGCTTACCTAATTGTAAAACCTTAGAAACCTCTTCCGGACCTAGTTTCATAAAAGGATCTGAAAGTTTATGTCCGTCAAGTTTAACAGCTCCTGCTGCGACGAGTTTCTTGGCTTCAGAACGAGATGGCGCAAACGCAGCAGCAAGCATAAGCTCCAAAAGCTCTGCTTCAGCTAAACTGGATAAACTAAGCTCTGGAATATTCTCTGGGATTTGGTTTTGCTTGAACTGAGATATGAAGCTCTCTTCCGCTAAACGCCCCTCTTCTGTTCCATGATAAATCTCTACTAAACGCTTAGCCAGATTAGCCTTGATATCTCTAGGGTTATATTTATCAGACTCTGCTAGCTGAGCAGCTATAAGTTGAAGCTCAGTGCTAGTAGCCCTAGCAGCCAATTCATAATAATGCAAAATCATCTCATCACTAATACTCATGGTCTTAGCGAAAAGCTCTGCTGGACTATCATTGAGAGCTATATAATTGGCACTAGTTTTAGACATTTTTTTGTGGCCGTCTAAACCTATAAGCAGAGGCATGGTAATACAAAGCTGAGGTTTTTGTCCGTAAGCTTTCTGAAGGTCTCTACCCACCATGAGATTAAAGATTTGATCATGACCTCCAAGCTCAATATCCGCGCGGACTTGAACACTATCATAAGCCTGCAAAACAGGATAAAAAGTCTCATGCATATACAATGGCTGCCCTGCTTCCAAGCGGTTACCAAAAGCATCCTTGGCTAGCATCTGGTTCACTGTTACTCTGGAAGCCAGTTTTAGCATATCCGCCATAGTAAATTTGTCGAACCAATCAGAGTTATAATGCAACTCAGTCTTAGTCAAATCTAGAACCCTAGCGACCTGATCCAAATAAGTCTGAGCATGCTTGCTTACTTCTTCAGGGCTAAGAGCTGGTCTAGCTTCATTACGACCAGACGGGTCCCCGACTTGAGCAGTATAAGATCCGATAATGAGCACAGGAAGATGTCCTGCTTCTTGGAATTGTCTTAACTTCTGGATGCAAACCATATGCCCCAAATGTAAATCAGAACTAGTCGGATCTATACCTAACTTCACTCTGAGCTGCCGCTTCTCTAAGGCAGCTTCTTGAAATAATTTCTCTAGAGATTTGATGCCTTGAGGTTTAATCTCTGCTGATATGAGACTCGCTAAAAAATCATTATGCATTTACGAGGATAATTGTAGCTTAGCTATGGAGAGGCTCTGAGCCTATGCGTTTAATGATTTCTCTACGCAAAACCTCATCATTAGAGCTAAGTAGGAATTTTTTCCAAAGACTACTAGCTAAATCTTTGTTTCCCAAATCCCAATAGCAGAGACCCATAACATAGTAGTTCTCAGTAAAAGAAGGATTCAGCTTGGCAACTTTAGAATAATAAAGCAAAGCTTCTTGAGGTTTATGCTCCTCTTGAAGAATTAGACCATAGTTATAATTGGCCAACAAATCTTCAGGATATTTAGCTAAGGTCCTCTGATAAAGCTCTTTAGCTTCTTCTCTTAGACCCAAAGTTCTAAAATTATTAGCAGCACCTAGAAGTGCACTGATATTATCGGGTTCTTGTTGCAAAATGGCTTGATACTCTGCAAGTGCCTCGTAAAGGCTGTTCTGACTATGCAAGAGATTAGCGAGTTTGAGTCTAGTCTCCGTAGTTTTGTCGAGAGCTGAAGCAAGACGCAACTGCTCTAAAGCTTGGCGTTCTCTAGATTTATGTATAAGGTAGTCTGCATAAAGGTTACGAGCGTCTAAACTAGTGGGGCTTTCTTTGAGCCAATCAGAAATAATTTTTTCGGCTTCGTGATTTTTGTTGAGTGCAATTTTGATGAAGCTTAGTTCTTTATAAACATCTTGAGCTTTCTCGAATTTAGCATCAGAACCTAGGACTTTCTCAAAATATTCTTCAGCCTTGGCTAGATTATTAGCTCCACGATAAGCCAGAGCCAGATTGAACATAGACTTGCTGCGTAATTCTTGATGAACAGCAGGCGCAGAGTCACTCATAGAGAGCAATTCAGAATAGTATTTGATGGCAAGATCTCTAGAACCTAACTCTTGCTCTGACACGGCTAATAAGAAGAGGATCTCTAAATCATTAGGTCTATGCTCCAAGAGAGTCAAATATAAATCTCTAGCTTTGGATACTTGCTGAGTATCATGATAAAGTCTCGCTAAATTATAAAGGCTTCTAGTATCCTTAGGGTCTTTATCTATAGCTTTCTGGTAGCTGCTTATAGCTTTATCGGTACTACCCAGAACCTGATGTAAATAAGCGACTATATTATACTCACCTAATTCTTCAAATTTGGATACAGCTTCTTCTAGACTATTGTTCGCCCAAAGCGAATAGGCAAGTGCTCTTCGCCATGTGTCATCGTCTTTGAGTTTGAGGGCTTGTTTATAATACTCAACAGCCGCTGCATAGTTTTTTTCTTTGATGGAGACATAAGCCAAATCTGCATAGATGTTGGGGACTTTGGGATCTAAGCTCTGAGCCTGATGATAGTTTTCTTTGGCTTTATCAAATTCATCCAAAGCTAACCAAGAATCTGCAAGGTTCTTAACTATACTAAAATGTTTTTTCTCGTAATTAAGTACATAGTTATACTGCTCGATGGCAGCCATGTAATTATCAGTAGCCTGTAAAGCTGCTCCCAAATAAGCCCTAGCTTTGAGATTGTCTGGATAGGCCATAACAACCTTACTAAGTAGTTCTATGGCTGATTTGTAATTGCGGGTTTCATAATAAATAAGCCCTAAATCTAGCTTCAATAGCACATTATCTGGCTCAGCACTAATAGCCTTCTGATAATAGCTAATGGCTTCTGGGTAACGACCTAAATTTTGCTGAGCTTGGCCTAATAACATATTGACCATGGCATCACCGGGCCTAATCTCATCAGCACGATTAAGGTATTCAACTGCTTTAGTCACACTCTGGGCTCTTAAATTGGGATCTACTGTATCGCTATGCAAATACATTAGGCCTAGTTTCACCAAAGTGTCAGCGTCCCTAGAGTCTATGTTCAAAGCGTTGCTGTAATTAAGAACTGCTTGTTTAAGATTGCCAAGCTTTTCTTGCTTGACCCCCTCACTATAAAGACTCCAATGTGCTTCAGGAATAATAAGAGTAGCGATACTAGGACTAGCCAAAGCAAGAAGAGCCAAAGCTAAGGACGAAGATCTGAAGAAAGTTGATGAGATTTGCATAATAGTTACTATGAGCCTAATACTGAGACGCATCTTTCTCAGCGAAGTTCCCATCAGAAAGGCGATCTCTATAATAAGAGACCAATCTAATTATAGTACAATAATTTTGTTCGCAAATCATTAATTGTTATCCCATACAGATAGAGCTATAGACTTCGTAATGCGCTTGGGTGCCGCTTTTCATCGCTATGGAGCCGCTGCTCATAGCTTAGAAAGTGCTTTGATGAATATTAGTAAAGCCTTAAAACTCAAAGGGCAGTTTTTTTGTGTGCCAACTATGATCATGGCTTCTTTTGATACTAGTGATGGTAATAAACACTCACTCCAAAGAGTCAAAATCCCTGATGTTAATTTACGCAAAATTTTATTACTAGACGAACTGGGAGATAAAATGATCGCCCATCAAATTAGTTTAGAAGAAGCTAATCAGGAACTAGAAGCCATTATTAAACGCAAATCCTTTCATCCTTTTTGGGATATCCTCGCTTATGGAGTTCTAGCTCTCAGCTCAACTATATTTTTTGGTGGTAGCTATATTGATATTACTGCTGCTTTTTTTCTGGGTTTGATAGCTGGCATAGTTAATAGTGCTTGTAATAGAGAAGAGTCTACATATAGGTTTCAGGAGTTTCTAACTGCTTTTGTCGCCTCAGCCTCTGCTTGTATTTTATTTATCTATAGCCAAAATTTTTCTATACAATTAGTCACTCTCACTAGTCTTATAGTCCTCATGCCCGGACTCAGCCTAACGATAGCAATGACAGAATTGGCTACTCATAATTTGGTTGCTGGCACTGCTAGGTTAATGGGGGCTATCGTAAGCCTAATGAAAATTACTTTTGGTGTGCTACTAGGTTACACATTAGTACAACATTTCAATCCTACTGTTCGTTATATCGAAGTCTCCAACCCTATTCCAGAGTACTGGCAATGGCTAGCTTTACTCGTTGCACCTCTCGCTTTTATGATTTTATTTCGTGGACGCTTTAGAGATTTACCTTGGATTTTACTTGCTGGTTTACTAGCTTATTGCAGCTCTCATTTTATTTCTTTGCGTTTTGGAGTAGGGGCGGCGGCTTTCGTTGCGGCTTTTATGGTAGGCGCTACTAGTAATATTTATGCTAGAGCCCTCAAGCATCCTGCTGCCACCATAGAATTACCCGGTTTAATTTTGCTAGTTCCCGGAAGTATAGGTTTTAGAGGACTATCTTTGCTCATAGAAAAAAACACTCTGGTCGGCATCAATACTGCTTTTGAGATGTTTTTGATTAGTATCGCTATTGTTGGCGGACTGCTACTCTCCAATATCATAGTCGCTCCTAGGAGAAGTCTCTAAATGAAAGCAATGTTATTCTATGGTCCTCAAGATCTTCGTTACGAGGATGTTGAGTTGGGAGCCTTAGAAGATGCTGAGGTTCTTGTCAAAATAGACTGGGCCCTGACAGGAGGTAGTGACCTCAAAACCTATCTCAGAGGGCATCCTAAGCTTATCAAATCTACCCCTAGTCTTTTTGGCTATGAGTATGCTGGCAGGGTTGCTGAATCTAGAGTCCCAGAGTTCAGTGTTGGAGACCCCGTAATCAGCGCTAATACCGCTCCTTGTTATCAATGTTTTTTTTGCCACAAAGAAGAATATACTCTCTGCGAGTCTCTAGAATTTCTCAATGGGTCTTTTGCTGAATATATCAAAATCCCCGCCAGTATTGTCAAACACAATCTCCTCAAAATCCCTCAGGGACTAGATCCTAGAGAAGCTGCTGCAACTCAAACTTTAGCTGTTGCTTTGCATGGTCTAGAAAAATCTCAAATACAAGAAGGGGATGTAGTAGCAATACTTGGTCTAGGAGCTATTGGTCAAAGTTTTATAAAGCTGTGCAAAAACTATCTCAGTAATATCAAAATAGTCGCTCTGGGTAGATCCCCTCAAAAACTAGAACTAGCTAAAGCAAATGGTGCGGATCATGTCTTAGATATCAGTCCCTGTTTTGATGAGGCTTTGAACGCAAATAAACTTAAAAAACTCTGGGAGGCTAGTTTCTACAAGGAAGCTCCCTATGGAGCAGACAAGGTCATAGAAGCTGTAGGTAAAGTAGATAGCTGGGAGGCTGCTTTAGCTTTAGCAAGACCCGGTGGCTTAGTTAATATGTTCGGTGGTTGCCCCCCCGGCACTAAAATCTCTCTGGATACTTACAAACTACATTATGAAGAACTTCGCATAGTTGGCGCTTTTCATCATAGTCCCAAACATATACGCAAAGCTTTGAAGTTAATCGCTAGCAAACAAATCTCTATGGCTAATCTCATTAGTCACGAGTTCCCTCTCCAAGATCTAGAGCAGGCTCTCCTGCTGCAGTTGGAGGGGGCTGCGATGAAGGTTGGGATTGATATTGGTAGTTGTGCATAAACCTATTTCTTCTTCCCCCCACCTTGGTTAGACTTAGAGCCCGC
>CAZASO010000003.1:0-25789 GCA_964487825.1 uncultured Gammaproteobacteria bacterium | reverse complement strand
GAGTCCTTAGAAGCTGCTCCTTGATTAGATCCTGAGCTATTAGACTTGGAAGCTAGAGGGACATAGCTATCATAATTAGCTATAGCTTGATTAAGTTGTTTTTTGGCTTGCTCTAAATTAGCTGAGGCTAGCTGCAAATCCTCTATCTCTAGGACAGGATTATCGAAAGCAACTTCAGATCTCATTAAAGCCTCTTGGGCTTGACGCTTAGCAAGATAGGCTTTAGCAAACGACATTGCTGCTTCAAATCTAGTATTGAAGCGTCTTTCCTGCTCTGCATCAACATGAGTAATCTCACCATAGATTAGTTTAATAGCTTCAACATTACCCTCATAACTAAAAACATTACTTATATACAACAATTCTTCATCACTTACACTCGAGTCTATGCTGCCCTGTTTGTATAAATTATCAAAGACTTTCTTTTGCCAAGTGTTTTTGCGAGAGAGTATGTCTATTTGGGTTTGAGCTGAGAGATTAGCCTGCATGCGCAACCAAGCATTGGTAGCCTTAGAGGCATTTTGGGCTCCAAACAAATCAGCCGTACTAAAAGTCTGATAGACTTCGTATTCACCAAAACGAGGATCATTAATACTAGAATGCTCTGCCCTATAGTTGAAATCTAATTTAGACGCATGGAGCGGTCCGAGACTAGAATCAAACTGCCCTATATAAACCCCGTTACGATCATAAATTCGATATGACTCAAATTCAGATTTACTGGCTTTGGGTCTCCCTATATGACTAAGCTGTGGATCTCTCAAAGCCACTACTACTGAGCCTTCTGGCACAATAATGCCCTTGTATTTGAAGCTAGTATTAGTGGTAGCATAACGAGCCCTAGCTCTAGGCAAAACATCTAAACTAATACTACCTATGGAGCTACTTAAACTAGCTCCTCCAGCTAACTCAGACTCAGAATTAAAATCATAGAGCGTAGCTGTAACAGAAAAATCTCCGCTAAGATTTTTGGGTGCTGAATTAGATAGAGAGTTGAGTTTGGTGGGAACAGTCCCTATCGTAATATGCAAATGAGAATCTTCTTGCTTGTAGATAGAGTTAATGTTGCCTCGTTTTTTGTTGACTATTTGAATCGGATTCTGAATATCGATAGGGCGATTAGGGTCATATACTATGCCGATTTTGTTGTTGGGTATAGCATGGAAAATAAGGTTAATAGAAGGTTCTACTGTGGGCTCTTTAGGTGGAGGCAAGGTCACTCCTGCTGAACTAGTGCTAGAAACTACTTGCTGAGAGACTTCTAGCTCCTTAGCATTAAGCCTAAGCTGAGCTACTGCATTACGCTTCCAGAGAGCGTCTTTGCGAGTATCATCTAAACGCCAACGCACAGAAATACCATTGGGTAGGTTATCGAGGTCTATGCCTCTATCACTAAGCTCTAGAGCATACTCCGAAGGTCGTGTCAAAATATGCGTAGGGTCCTTAAGTAAAAGGGCTAAAGTCTCTTTAGAAATCCTCAAACGAGAATTAGGGGCTTCGTAATTGTCTTTAAGTTCTTCTAGATTAATGAGTGTTTTGATTTTGTCTGAACTTAGCAAAGCTTGGGCATAGCGATCAGCCTGAGTCGCAGTCTGGATGGGGAGATAATCACTCTGAATCAAATCCAGTTGGTGAATGGCTTTGGAGGGTTGGGACTGAAGATAGCCTAAGCCTTGATGGATGGTATTACTGAGGCGCGAACTATGGCTCAGATAATCTATCTCTTGGAGATAACGCTGCAAGCGATCATAGCGGAAACGAATCTCCTCAGGACTAGTCGCTGACTGGCTTTGCAGAGACTGAGCCAAATCCTTCAGAAAAGTACTAGTACTGCGAGCCACAGAAGAAGCGCCAGCAATAAGAGTCTGATCATAAGTTCTAGTAAGAAGCTCTGTTTGATGATAACGAGCGAAACCCTGATAGCTACTGAGTAAGAAGGCAGTAAAGGCCAAAGCAATAAAGCTTAAAAAAACACTATATGGAATCATTTGTCCCCCTGATTATCCAAGTTAATAGTAGTTAAGGTAGAAAAATTCTATCAGAATAAGATTTAATTTGCTCAATTTTTTGAGACTGTAACTAGATTTGTGTAAATTTCTCTAGTAGCTAAGCTTTTCTTCAAGCATCTAACCTGAACTTTCCATCTTCTGAAGCTATATCTATAGTGCCCCTTGTTTTCCACTCTACGAGCTTAATAGCGATCTGGTCTCTTAGGATTTTTCTTTTTTTGATGGCTTCATCTATACCAGAAATGGCGAGTTCTATCTCTTCCATTTCTTTCTTCTTGAGCAGGGGGCTATCTAATTTGGCAGTTAGTTCATCTAACTTTAGTAAAGCCTGATCATCTTCATAATCCAGTAACTGTAACTGTTTGTGTAGTTTGCGATCTAGTTTTTCTCTATTATTGGGCAATTGAGAGAAAGTACTAGTAAACTCTTTGATGTCTAGTTGCCCCATAGCCACCATCATCAAAAGCTCTTCTCTACTGCGATTGAAGCCAGACACCAAACGCTTACAATCAACAATATAATTATCAAGATCCAATAAAAGTTCTTTGATTTGTTTTTGTTTATAAGTTTTCAGTTCTTTTTTGAAAAGAAGAAGGTGCTGCATCCATTCTTCTGCATCTAGACTATCCCAATACTCCTGAAGCCCCTCTGGGACCTTGTCTCGTTTCTGATTAATAAAAGCAGTCGCCGCAAGTTTAATCGCAGCCCTAGCCATAATACGCTCTCGTTCTTGATATAATTCAGCGGCCGTTTTACTTGGCTCGGTCATGTCTAGATTCTAACCTTGGATGCCTTAAGCTGCTATTAATTTCAAAGAATCCCAAGGGGCTGTCTTCATCATAACTTCTACAAGAGCTTGGGCTTTGATTTTAATAGCATTCCCCGTTGAAGGGACATAGCTAGGTGAGGGTGGAAGGCTTCTCTCCTGACCAGCTTTATTACGAAGTCTTAAGGCTTCTTGTTGCTTAGAAACATCAACATGGTTGGCAGCAAGTATTTTCTCCTGAGTTTCTTTTGTAGCCAATCCTTGACCTAAAATGCCAGATATCTGTCCTGTCTTTTGTAAGTCATAGGGAGCAAGAGCAACTTGACCAGAAGGAATTTTCCTCTGTGTTTCCATCAAGCGAGCTACCGCAGGCAAATCTTGACGCAAGAAAGCTTCTTGAATTAGACCTGAGATTTTAGAAAAGGCTTCGGATTTTTTACCCTCTGAAACCAAAATACCTATTTTGCGTTCTTCTTTTTTTAATTTCTTTTCCCAATCATCAGGTTTAATAATCTGGGCTGCTGCTCCAGTGAAACTTGCATTATTAGCTATGCTGTGAGCTAGTTTCTGAGCGGCTTCTGGACTATGTAATTTCTTAGTTGGATTATTTACAAGTTCTGCTGACTTAAGTTCTTGTTCTGTTTTAAGTTCCGCTCTTCTGAAAGAATCTTTATCAAGCTGACTTGTTTTGCTTGTTTTGGTATTTGTAGTAGTAACTGCAGGCTTAGTTGTAGTAACTGGCCTAGCTAAAGTTTGTTCACGCAAAGGATAAGCTTGAGCGGGAACGCTAGGATTATTTATATTGGCTCCATTCGTTGCCATTCTATATGAGTTATATGCTTGTTTGGTTAAGGCTAAGTTAAGGATAGAGGGAAACGCAGTCCTGAAGGGACATCCATCATAGATATCCGCTTACAAAGCCTAGAAAAGAAAAACCTCCCGGTGGTGTGGGAGGTTTCTCTTTCTCGTTGGGGGAGGGAGACTTCAATTAGCTCATAGATATTTCAATCCTGATGCTTTTTTATTTTTTTCACTCTCGATAGTTTTGTCTTGAGGATTTTGAGAGTTTTTGTCAGAACTATATATTTTAGGCTTAGTCCCTGTTCTTTCGTGTTCTTTTTGCTGAGTTCGCGGATCTATCTTTTCCTGCTCATCTCTTCTAAGCTGAATAGCTTGTTTGCGAGCAGCTGTAATCTGGACTAGGAGAGCTGCTGACTCTGACTTGCAGGCGTTAGCCTTGCCATGATCACCTTTCTGTAAAGCTCTTAAAGCCTCACTATCTAAAAGTTCACGATTGGCAAGCAATCCATTAACATCTGCTGTCATGTTTGATTAATATCAAATCTAGGTTAAGTCTAGGTTAAGGATGATATACTAACTAAATCCAATGCCCCAAAATAAACAAATTGAGATTCTTAGTACAAACATAGAAGCGATAGAAGCCATTGTTGATACGGTTTCTGGCACTCTAGGACCCAAGGGACTAGATGTGATGTTGATAGATGATTATGGTGATATTAGTTGCACTAATGATGGTGTTGAGATTTTAGAGAGAGTAGAGATACAGCACCCTGTCGCCAAACTAGCCATAGAAGCTGCTAAAGCCCAAGAACACAAAATCGGAGATGGGACTACTACTGTGGCTGTTCTCTGCGCAGCTATCCTTAGAGAATCTCTTAAGCTCATTAACAAACCACAAACCAATCCCTCTGAACTCATTAGAGAGATGCCCTCTATATATCAGCAAAATATCCGCCCCTTTCTGCAAGGTCAAGCCAAAGAACTCACTACTAATGAACAAGCTAAAGCCATCATCAATATTGCTGCTAGAGGAGATACAGAGATCTCTTCTTTATTGCTAGAAGCCTACAGACAAAACCTCAAATATTCTAAGACCGTCTCTCTCTCTAATTCCATTCATTCTAGATTAGGACTAGCATCTGAGATTATCGAAGGAATCTATATCCCCAAAAAATCTCATTATAGTTATTCCAAAAAATTTCATAACGCTAAAGTCCTGATTATCGAAGGTGCTTTTGAGCCAGAGGCTATGCCAGCAGAAGCGGTAAGCACTGACGAAGGCACTAAGCGCTTCCAGAGCCACATCCAAGCCCTAATGGATCTTAGTAAAAGAATTATCAAACTAGGCATAGAAGCTATTTTCGTAGATGCTTCTATGCTTGCTCTAGCTGAAGAATATTTCGCACAAGCAGGAGTCTATGTACTAACTAGAGTCAAAAAATCAGACCTAAAAGAGATCGCATCCTCTACTGGTGCTCAGCTTCTGACCAAACAAAAACTTATCAACTCCAGTAATGATGAGCTTCTTAGTTGCAGTGGTCTAGCTCTGGATTTAACTATTAGTCAGTCAGCTCTACATATCCAAGGCAAAAATAACTACAAACTCTCTGTGCTTATAGGTGCAGAGACACCTGATCTACTCAAAGAAAAAGAACGCATCGCTATAGATGCTGCAAGGTCTCTAGAAGCCGCTCTTGATAGTGGTTTTGTCGCTGGTTCTGGAATAGTGGAGCTAAACCTCAGTAAACATCTGGCTTCTATTGGTTCCCCAGCAGCTATAGCACTCAGTGCCGCTCTTAAAGCACCTTTTAGGCAGATTCTCGCCAATGCGGGCTATAACTCTGAAGACTATGAATCAAGATTCGCCGATCACTGGAAAGGTCTAGACCTAGATTCTGGAGAAATCATAGACCTAGAAGCCAAAGGTATTATAGATCCCTTGGCTTTGAAGCTCAGTGCTATCCATATCGCCATAGAAATAGCCCTTCAAGTCCTAAAAATAAACCGAATATTAAAAGCCAAGAAGGCTTGCTAAGATTGTCTTTGAACAAATGTCTAAAACCTTATTTGATAAAGTCTGGGATTCTCATGTAGTTGAGAAACTTGCTGGTGATAATTACTTGGTCTTTATGGATCGTATTATCGCTCATGAGATTACCACCCCTCAGGGTGCCATCCAAATAGACGAAGAATTTGGTGGCAGAATTTTTGATACCAATCGTATCCTTGCTATCAATGACCATGTAGCTCCGGCCAAAGATACAGCGACAGCTATCCAAGCAGACCTACTTCGCAAATGGGCTCGCAAACACAAGATTAGACATTTTGATATTGGTGAAAACGGTATCTGTCATATAGTCGCCCCTGAGCGAGGTTTTGTACAACCGGGTATGACTCTTTGTTGTGGAGATTCTCATACTTGCACCAACGGTGCTTTTGCTTGTTTTGCACTAGGGATAGGTACTACAGCCAACGCTGGAGCGATGCTCTCCCAATGTCTACTACTCCAAAAACCCAAAGTAATGCGTATTCATGTCACAGGCAAACGCAAAGCAGGTGTCTATGCCAAAGATATAATACTAGCCATCATCCAAAAACTAAGTTTCAAAGGTGCTACTGGTTATGTGCTGGAATACAGTGGTGATGCGATACTCAGCCTAGATATGGAAGAGCGAATGACTATCTGCAATATGGCTATAGAGGCTGGTGCTACTAGCGGCATGATAGAAGCTGATGCTACGACTTTTGAATATCTAAGAGATAGAGAACAAATCCCTAAAGACAGTACTGAGTTCCAGAAACTAGTTGAGACTTGGTCTCAATACAAAGCAGACCCAGATGCTAGTTATGATGCTGAATTAAACTTAGATATCTCTAATCTAGAACCAATGGTTACTTGGGGTATTAATCCCGGAGAGACAGTGGAGACGCGCGCTTCAGTACCTGTAGATGCTGACTCTAAAGCTCTTGAATATATGGGACTTAAAGTCGGACAAGCATTGGGAGATCTAGATCTAGATCAGGCTTTTATAGGTAGTTGTACCAATGCTCGTATTTCAGATCTTCGTATAGCGGCCTCTATACTAAAAGGTCACAAAGTAAGTATCCCTACTATCATCACACCCGGCTCTCAAAGCGTAAAGCGCCAAGCAGAGAAAGAAGGTCTACATGAGATCTTCCAAGACGCAGGTGCTTTATGGACTCATGCGAGTTGTGGCCCTTGTCTTGGTATGAGTATGGGTGTAGTTGCACCGGGTAATCGCTGTATCTCCAGCACTAACCGTAATTTCCCCGGCCGCATGGGAACCGGTTCTAGAGCGCATTTGGCGAGCCCCGCTACTGTAGCAGCCTCTGCTATCCATGGCAAAATCATCAGCGCCAAAGACCTACTAACTACCTCTATCTAGTCATGCAACATATCATCCATCCACTCAAGAAAGGTCTTAGAGGAACTTTAAATATCCCCGGCGACAAATCTGTCTCTCATCGTTCTGTAATTTTTGGAAGTATCGCTCATGGTCTTAGTGAAGTAGAAAATTTTTTGAATGGTGAGGATTGTATTTGTACACGCAAAGCTTTCGAGGCTATGGGTGTCCAAATAGAAAACCCCAGTCCAGATAGACTCATCATTCATGGACAAGGAATCCAATCCCTCAAAGCCAGTTCCCAAGCCTTATATCTAGGTAACTCTGGTACAGCCATGAGATTACTGACTGGACTTTGTGCTGGTCTATCCTTCTCTAGCCAACTCACTGGTGATGCTTCGCTTAGCTCTCGCCCTATGAAACGGGTGATAGATCCCCTCAGCCAAATGGGTGCACTCATCTCTAGCATAGATGGTCATGCTCCTTTGACCATCAGCCCTCACCCTCTCAAAGGCATTCGCTATCACTCTCCTATCGCTTCAGCTCAAGTAAAATCCGCTATTTTATTAGCAGGCTTAAATGCTAATGGCCCAACTATAGTAAGCGAAGATCATAAATCTAGAGATCATACAGAACTGATGCTCAAATCTTTTGGTGCTGATATCAGCATAGATGGGCTGACTGTGTCTATTAATGCGGCTTCCAAGCTCCTAGGACAAAAATTCAGAGTTCCTAGTGATATATCTAGTGCTGCTTTTTTTATAGTAGGAGCTTGCTTAGTTCCTAACTCCAAACTAGAACTCTCAGGCATAGGTATCAACCCTACCCGCACAGGGATTTTGGATGTCTTGGTCTCCATGGGAGTAGATATCCAAGTCTACAATACTAGACTAGAAGGTCAAGAACTAGTCGCAGATATCAACATCAATTACAGTCCTAATCTACGAGCCACGAATATCCAAGGAGATATTATTCCTAGGCTAATAGACGAAATCCCTATTATCGCTGTCTTAGCAGCTCAAGCTTCAGGTACAACAATAATCAAAGATGCTCAAGAACTAAAAGTCAAAGAATCCAACAGGATAGACAGCACTGTATCTATGCTCAAAGCCTTAGGTGTGAGAGTAGAAGCTACCGAAGATGGCATGCTCATAGAAGGCAATGCTGGAGAGCCTTTCAGGACCTCCTCTAATATTATTGACAGCAAAGGAGATCATCGTATCGCCATGAGTTCAGCCATAGCTGCTCTCTATGCTGACCAGCCTATCCAGATCTTAGAGACTGAGTTCGTAGACACTTCCTTCCCCGGCTTCTTTAGTAAACTAGAGGCAATCTCTCAATCGTGAAGCCTGAGCTAATTAATTTTTTAGCCAAACTTACGGCTTTAGCCGAAGAAAGATCTGAACTATTACTAATAGTGGGTGGCTATCTTAGGGATAGGTTCCTCCTACAACAAGAAGCTAGGGATATAGATCTACTATATAGCGGCGATGCCATAGAACTAGCTCAAGCACTAGATCCTAGCCGATATCACATAGAATGTTTTAGGGATTTTCGTACAGTCAAAATCCATGGGCTCGAATTCTATGAGATAGAAATAGCTAGTAGTCGCACGGAGAGCTACCCAGAGCCAGCCTCTTATCCTCAAATCAATCTCTGTCAAAACCCTAATTGCATAGACAGGATTAAAGCTGATCTCCCTAGACGGGATTTCAGGATTAATGCATTGGTTGGCAGCTTCCATCAACAAAAGCTAGGAGACATTAATCCTATTTTTCGTGATGAAAGTTTACTTGTTTGGGATTTGGTTAAAGCCCAAAAAGATATCAAACAACGAGAAATTTCTGTTTTCCATGATCGGAGCTTTATAGATGATCCGACTAGGGTTTATAGAGCTGTGAGATTTGCTACTAAACTTGGCTATCAAATAGAAGCCCATACTTCTAAACTCATGCTAGATATTTGCAGAAGTCCTCTCTGGAAATCTGCTCTAACTAAGCGCAAGAAGCGCTTTGAGATTGAGTTTGAGCTGATTATGAAGTTAGATCAGTCAGATCAAGCCCTCTCTATGCTTAAGGAATTTCTTCCAGCCAATGAAAACTATCTTGAATAGATTTGTTGGTTATTTCTGGTTTAGATATAGGTCCTTGCATATCAAAAGCAAAATATCTTTTACTTTTATCTCCGCTCTTAAAGAGAGACAGAACATTACCTATGCTTACAGGACCTATGCCGACTTTATCTAATAAGGATTTTTCATGTTTGGGTATAAGCCCCAGTCCTTTAACATGAATAAAATCAGAATTATAATCCGCCTCTCCTTCTAGGATCATCTCCATTTGTGGTGCTTTCAGTAGGAGTTTGGGTGAGGTCATGCGTCCTTTATTGTAATTAATAGTACTAATCATGTAGTCGAAAGCTCCTCCCTGATAGTTGATAAGAGACTGAGCTACATTATTAAGGTCAAAACTCATAAAACCATTAATCGCAGAAAGCAGTCTCTGCATGGATTTGAGTTGAGAAAGTTTACCATTCTTGACCATCACATCAGCAGTAGCTACTAGGTTATAGAACATTTCTTCTTGTTCTATGCCTTGAGTCTTACCGCTAAAATGAATATCTACCAAACCCTCTGGCACTTCTGCTCCCAGAGCCCAGAGCCCTTGAGCCACATCATGAGCAGGTAAACTCTGCCCCGAAATATCAAAATCAGAACTCAAGTCCGCGTAATTAAGAGTGAATTTGACTTGACTAGAACCTTGTCCTATATTGGCTTTAAGACTAGGACAAACCAAAGACCGCCCATTAGAACTCATCTCAATATTGAGTTTAGTAAAAGGTACTGTATTCCAATCCCCAACACTAGCCCGGATTTTGGTCTCTAAATCTTCATTGGATACAGAAAAAAGTTTAACATCTATAGTTTTAGCATTAAGATCTCCTATCCCAAATTTATAAATACTAGCGTCTTCAAACTTAAACTCACAATTGGTTTGCTGAGTTACGACACTGCCATGGGTTTGACACTGAAAATTACCAAGTCCGTAACGAATATCAAAAGGCCTCAGTGTTAAAATATGAGCCGCAATATAGCCTAAATGAGGCTCAGGGACTGGGCTGGAGAATTTAGTATAGTAAGTCAAGGCTTGGGGGTTTTTGTAGTCTTTGATATTGAAATAAGTTGTAATAGGAACGACACTAGCAGCTTTGCTAACAAGCAATTCTGAATCTTCGGAGACTATCAACTGAGGTGTTACAAGAAACCTAGATTTGAGTACGGTTTTATAACTAGGATCTAGCTCTAGCCAATTAAAATAACTAAACTTCTCTAAATCACTGAGAGTCGCTTTAATATCTACTACGCTTTTATTGCGAGAGCCATCGAGATTAAAACTCATAGGCATGCGTCCCTTAAGAATGCAGTAGCGATTAATGACTGCTGGAAATAAAGGACTAATATCTGGCATGAAAAAATTACCATTAACGCTAAGTTGATATTCAAGCAATTTTTGCGTATTAGTTGGAAACAAGTTCTTAATCTTGCCATTAGCCTTAAAGTCACTAGAACCATATAAGCCAGTCAGGGACTCGATTACGAGTGTTCTCTCTGGATTGATAGATACATTACCACTGGCCTCCCTAAAAGGAGTCTTCAGGGGATCATACTGGAAGTTTAATTTAGTAAAATTCAATTTCCCCATAGCTCCAGCCTCATCAATATGCAAGTTAGAATTAACTATCCCATCAAAGACCTTAAAACTAGATAGTTGGGAACCTTGAGCCGCTTCGGTATTAAACTGTAAGACTCCGTCTACGATAGATTTGGCTTTGCTAATATCTAGATTACTGGTCTTCAAATCTAGATCTGGTATCCAAATAGGCTTACCATGAGAATCTGTCTCTTGCCTAAATTTACCATTAATGGAACAACTCGCCTCTCCTAAAGAGAAAATTAGATTATTAATGCGTATAGAATCTGCCATAAAAGACAAGATGCCATTAACTTTATTAAAGTCATTAAGACAGATATCATCTAGCTCTAAATTACCAAGCAACTTATAAAAGCGTTTGTCAGTGCTGCTTTGAGAGGGTACGTCTTTGATTTCTAGCAGAAGATTAGATACTGTCCCTGATGCTTTTTGGACATAGGTATCCAAAGCAAAAAGACTAAGCAAACGAGACTGGACTATCTTCTCTAGGTCTAACTTCGGAAAAGCTAAACGCAGAGCTATTTTGCTTTTGCGAGGATCTGGATCTAGACCCAAAGTTCCAGCAGCTTCAAAATAGTCTCCAGCTAAATAAGCCGTCATCTTGCTAAGCTCCCACTGATCTTCTTTGAGTTTCATGGTGGCAAAAACATTGTCTACATTAATGGGATAATCAGGATGGAAAATATTAACCTTGGCTAACTGAGCTTCTCCTTTGACTTTTATCTCCTGATCTGGAGCTGTCCTAGACATCTTAAGGCTCAAAGCCGCAAGACCAGTGAGTTCTAGCTTCCTAATCATGTCTTGGTAGACTGTCGCATAAGGCAAATCTAAAATCAGAGCTTTTAGTTGAGTTAAAGTTACACCTTTACTATCTATTTTTAAATCGAAAGCCAAATCTTTAGTCACCCAGCCAGAAAGCACTAGGCTAGCGTAATTGAGAGGGATAATTAATTTATGAATAGTAGTCGTAGCATTATAACTAGAAAATTCTGCGATGATTTTTTTGATCTCTGTAGTACTAGGATAATAGACTGGACTGCCTTTGGCATCCAAAAATGCCATCTCTGCTTTGTACTCTGGTTTATCTACCGTTGATTTAACATTCAAATCTAGACTAACTTGCTCCAGTGGATGAATGATATTAAGCTTGCTTGCTATAAGCTTGGCTGCTCTAACATACTGCTCTGTAGTTTGAGGGCCTATTTTCAAAAACCTATTGGACTGCTCTCCTTTATATAAAGCCAGAGCTTCAGCATAAGTCTCCAACCAAGCTGCCAAACGAAAACTATCAGTATCTATATGCCAGTTCATGATAGTCTCTCCACGACTGGGTTTGAAGTCCCCATAAATCTTGGTTCTAAAAATTAAATTGTTTTTTTGTAGAGTAAGTTCACTATTAATGTTCAGTAATTTAGATCCAAAATATCCCCACTTGCCTTTGAGACTAAGTTTGCCTAGGCGAGATATCAGAGAAATTTGCTCTGGATCAAAACCCGCCATATGTAGGATAGGTGCAAAATCATCAGGAGTAAGGTCTTTGATATCAAAATCTAAATCAAAACGCTGTCTCAGTATGTGTTTGAGACTACCTGTAGCGATAGAACCCCGCAAACGAGCATGGTTATTCAGGCTCGTCTTGCCACTGTCAACATCTACTGAATAAACTCTCTTGAAGCCTTGCTTAGCCCAAAGAACTTTCATCTCGCTATAACTAATTTTGCGATCTGGGTAAGCAGCATCTCTAATCTCTATATCTAATCTGGGGAACTGGGCTTCTTCAATTTGCAAAAAGCCTGGTTTTTTACTAGGGAATATTTTTTGATAATTCCAGATACCTGCTCTATCTCTGTCTAGATACAGCTTTGCATGATCTGAAGCCAATAAATGATATTGTTTGAGTGGATTAAAACTAAAAATACTCTGCCATCTCAAGACTGCAACAGGTTTATCTGCTTCTAGAAAAGCTTGGTTCTGCTCATCAAGAATACTCAAATGTTCAGCACTTAATCTTATCCTTGACTGCACTATACTCCAGCGAAACTTAGTCAGAATAAGCTTTCCGTGGATTTTGCTCTCAGCAAATCTAACAATAATAGCCTCAAGGTCCAGTTTTTTATACTGAATAAAATAAATATATGACGCAAATAAGATCAGAGCTAAGCTAATAAAACTTATCAATAAATATCGAATAGGCTTAGACTCTAACAACATCTGTCTCAATCAACTCAGCGATAACTCTATTACTCAGTAAAATACCCTTATTAGTCAATTTTATACGAAGGGGACCAGAAGAAGAGGATTCTAGCTCTATTAAAGCAAGTTTCTCAAATTCTTCTAGTTTGGAGACTTGAATATAGGCTTCTAGCTCTGGACTGAGACTTAGACCCCTCTCTAATCTCAAGCCTAATAAAATAGTTTCTATCTTGTGTTCTTGCAAATCTATAAATTCTTGGGCTTGAGCTTCAAAATCTAACGAATAATAATCATTCAGAGACTTAGGATTAGCGTATCTGTGATCAGAAAGATAGCCGTGAGCCCCTACGCCTAAAGCCAGATATTCTTGAGCCAACCAATAAGCTAAATTATGCCTAGATTCATGATTTGGCTTAGCCCAATTACTAATCTCATAACGCAAGAGACCAGCCTCTCCTAAAACATTATTAGTTAATTGATACATAGATACCAAACTGTCTTCCTGAGGGAGTTCTGGGTGCTGACTACTACGATAATAAGCTCCATAAGGAGTAGCTGCTTCTATGCTCAAAGCATAAGCAGAAATATGAGGTGGCTGATAAGAGAGAGCTTCTTGAAGTGTATGCTCCCAAGACTCCAAGCTCTGAGCAGGCAGTCCATAAATCAAATCTAAACTCCAAGAATTAAAATCAATTTCAATAATATTATCAAGACAATCACGGGTATCCTTCAAACTATGTCCCCGACCGAGTTTGAGCAATAGGTCTTCATCAAAGGTCTGTACTCCAACACTAATACGATTAATACCTATGGCTTTGAATTCTCGAAGCTTGATAGCATCTACAGTACCGGGGTTCGTTTCTAAGCTGATCTCTGCTTGCTCATCAAGATCACAATATGTGGATATCTTCTCCAAAATTCTAGCTATATGTTCTACTTCTTGGAGGCTAGGGGTTCCTCCTCCAAAATACACAGTGTCTATGCGTGGTCTAACTATCGAGGCTAGTCTCATCATACGAAAATCCATCTCTTGAAATAATCTCTCTAAGTATCTCTCCGAGCGGCTTTGAAACTCCAAAGGAGAACTGACCTCTGAAGCAAAATCACAATAAGGACATTTGGTCTTACAAAAAGGCAAATGAATATATATACTAGCCAGCATATAAAATTAAATGATGTGCCTTGGAAGAGATATTAAGTTTTTTGAGTAATTGCATACTATTCAGGTCTACAAGCCCAACGACATCCCCCCCTGAACAAGCTATCAAAGCAAAGGCCTGAGTCTTGGTGAGAACTATAGAACTAGGATCTATGATATCCGTAGACAAATCAGCCTCTCCCTGAATAGATAAATCTTCTGGATTAATCTTCAAAAGCAAAGAATGTCCATCTACTGACCTTCTAGTCGCAACATAGATGAAACCTGCTCCACTGGTGATAGCCAAGGCTTCTGATTCTAATTTGAGGATCTCTCTTTTAAGACTAACAGTATCTATCACTAATAATTGATTAGGTCCCCCTTTGGATGGTTTGGCTATCAAAAATATTTTGCCAGCCGAAACACTATAAGCCTCTGGCATTAGCCCCTCTGCTGCTAAGCTAATCCTAGAAGAAATCCTATGATCAAAAGAACTCAGCAAACTTAATTCAGAACTAGATTTGGAGGCAAAAAGCATATAATCTGCTTGCTGGCTTGTCGAGTCCATAGTAGTTAGAGCAAAAGAAGCCGCAGGAATAGGAAGTTCTTTGATGAGTTTGAGACCATCAGTCTTATAGATATAGATACTAGGGATCTTGGTATTAAGGACATAGAACAAAGTCCCATCTGCACTGAAAGCAAAATCTCTGGGACCTGCATCTAGTGGGAGTTTGAGGTATTCTTCTAGTTGATCTGGTGCTTTGAGTTTATAGATGATAGAGCGATTATAATCCGCAAGTAAAAGTCCTTGCGGACTATTTTTACAAACGGTTAAAAAAGAAATTTTGGATGAGACTAAATCTAGGCTTCGAATTTTAGCTTCTGATTTATCTTCCAAATCAATAGTCCGAAAAAGAGCCGAAGAATAATCATAACTAAGTAAACTTAGATGACTGGCTTCTTCTTCTTTGAGCCTACGCCTAAATGCTTCTTCTCGATGACTAGCTAACTCCACATCAGCAAAAGCAATAGGCAAGCGCCCTGCAAGCATAGCCAAATCTCTAGGCAAAACAAAGCCTTTGGGGATAACAAATTCTGGACTAATAATGGAGGATAATATATTATCCTGTATTATTTGTGGATAAAAATCAAAACTGCGAATAGTAAGACTATTGGGGGTTTTGCCGGAGATAATAGGAGTATAGATCCAAGAATTGGATAATAAGAGATCTCCATTATGAGATTTATAGGAAAGAGTCAAAGCCTCTGAGGATTCTGTTGGAGCTGGTTTGCTAGGTATAAGCAATAACCATTGAGAACCTGCTTCTTCTATAGTCCCATCTACTCTTAGTTTGGCTTTAGGTCCTAGTTCTTTATTGATGAGCTTTTGTAATTCTTCTCTCTGACTAGCTTCTACAGGCACTACAAAACAGAGCAAAAGCGCAAGCCACAAAATCAAGCAAAATCTAGATAAATATAAATGGGACAACAAGATATATTATATGTCAGCTCTGACCAGAGGTGGCGCTGTCTCTCAGAGATATAGCTTGGGATAAATCCCGATAAACCTGCTCAGCATAAGGTGTAGCCACCCCATAACGCCGCCCTCTCTCTATGACCACCCCTAGAATCTCGTCTAGTTCTATGGGCTTAGAAGCTAGTCTGTCTTGGAGCATAGATGTACGAAAATGATCCCAAGCTGGGTTATTAGTATTCTTGAAATGGAATTCCACTATATCATCGGGAACCATAATGCCCTGAGCATGAGCTACCATGCGGGTTTCACGCATCAAAGCCAAAATAGTGTCTTTGTGTTCTGCTATCAAAGGACCTGTGCTCTGCTTATACAAAGCACTCAATGGATTAAAACCCACATTCCAAACGAGTTTAGACCAAAGATCTCTATAAATATTCGTGCTGGTCTTAGCATTAATAGAAGCTCCACGCATAAACTCTGCAAGCTGAATATCACGCTTGTAAGATTCATTCCCGGGCAGTTCTCCAAACACTATCCGATATCTTTCTCTTTGGAGGTAGATAGCTGGAGCGACATTCTCAGCAGCGATATTGGTATAACAAGCCAAAACCTTCTGGTAGCCTAGGATAGAAGCGAGTCTTTCTTCGTTCTCTACACCATTCTGCACAGACACCACATAAGCCGAATCTTTTAATTTGCCATGTAAGGACTTAGCTACATCAATAGTATCTCTAGATTTAACACAAACCAAGACGACATCCACTGGGCTAGAACACTCATCAATACTGCCATAGGCAGACACAGGCAGTCTAATAGTTTCATCATGCAAAGCTTCCCCCATATCACTAACAGCCAAACGGCGAAGCTCTATACCTTGGCTTCTAAGGGCCTTGAGGGTCTCAGCTCTAGCAATAAAACTAAGTTGATGCTCAGGGTTCTGCTCTATGTAACGAGCCAACAAAGCTCCATAACAGCCACCAACGGCTCCGACACCATATATAAGAATATGCATACACTCAAATTATAATAGACTTGTTACGCTCAGCTTTCCTTAAGATCTAGGCCTAATCTCAGCTATAGCATTCTCTAACTCTATTCCACTGGGTCTATTGTAACTATTAATAGAACGCCTCGCAATCTCAACTGCTGCGATAGGTTCAGCACCCTGAAGATAGCTTATCAAGCCTTCTTTGAGCATTTTGAAATACTGGGCTTCTTCTCCAGCTATATATTCCATATGCTGAGCTACTGGTTGAAAGATGAGGTAGGAAGCGTAGATACCAAGCATGGTACCAGTTAAAGCTGCTGCCACTTTGTGACCTAACTCCGCTGGGGGTCCATCTATATGACCCATCGCAATGATGATACCTAGAACTGCCGCAACAATACCAACAGCTGGCATCGCATCTGCAACTCGATTAATACCACCGGGACCCATATGCCCTTCAGCATGATGTGCTTCCATTTCTATTTCCATGGCGTGCTCTACATCTTCTGGTTTGGAATTATAGTTGATAACTAATTTTAAAGAATCACAATAAAAATCCAAAGCATGATGATTACTTAAAAAACTAGGATAATTAGCAAAAATCGTACTAGAGTTAGGTTCACTAACATCTTTCTCCATACTGAGAAGCCCACTGCGTTTGAGATTGACAAAACATTCATATAAACACTTCAAAGCATCTAGGAATGCGGGTTTGGTGTACTTGTCTGGACTAAAAGGATCTGCCATGCGTTTAACAATATGCATGAGGACTTTTTGAGGACACATCGCAAGAAAAATAGAAGATGCTCCACCAACGATAATGATATATTCTTGCCAAACAGCAATAATATTAAAAAGATTGCCACCCTCAAGAGCGAAACCCCCAAAGATACAAACTATACCCAATAGAATAAAACCGGCTGCTAACATTTTCTACTCTTACACCCTTACTTTCTGACTATCCCTCTACATCTGCCAGTTTTGAAGGTTTGAAACTCTGGACCCCTCGTCCATAAGTTGGCTGTTCTCCCTCAATGTTTTTAGCAAAAGTTTTCATCATGTGATTGATGTAATGTGAAGACTGCCTTAGTAAGGCCATATTTGTGTCATTAAATTTACGACTAGCCATTAGAGCTTCTTTGAGCTTGTCAGCAGATAGGCTCAAAGCCTTTTGCTGAGCCTTAGGTGCAACTTCAATAAGTTCAGTTATAGTAATATCTTTTCTTAGACCTTGCTCTTGAATAAATTCATAGCGTTCGGATTCTAGTTTAAGGATTTGAGCTGAAAGGACTTTTTCTTGTATAGTAGAGGCCTCTAGAGCTTCAAAATCATTCTCCATAAGTGCTTGTTTCTTTTGAGCAGCAACCATTAAATAGTTTTGATAAACTTCTGTTTCTTTATTAAGAATATCCACCAAATACTGCATTAATTAATCCCCTAATAAATAATCTACAAAACCACTATCCATCAATGCTTCAGCAGTATCCATAGAACTTAGGTCTTCTCCGTTTGCGATTTTTTGACGAAGACTCTCAACTAAATCACTGCGGATTTCATCTGCTCCAAGCACAATATCTTTCAGGGACTGAAGCCCATCTAGATTAGCCTCATCTGCACTCACTGGCACTTCTACAGTCGACTCTAGTGCTGCTGAATCCTGCTTGGCCACTTTGGGCTCTGCCATAATACGCAAAGCGTCTATGGAACTTTGTTGCTCAGATTTAATACGAGAGATATCCATAAAAAAACCTTATCTAATAGGTTTATGCCCTGCTTCATCCAAGGCGCTATATACACCAAATGGCCTATTTATCAGGATTTAACTCTAGAAGTAGCCTCTGGCTACCTATATGACCGGGCAATAAACTTAGGACCTTCCGAAGGCTCTCTATAGCTGCATCCCGCTCCCCTATTGCAATCTGGGCCTCAGCTAGTTTATAAAAAAGTTCCGCATCATCTACTAAAACAAGCTTAGCTGAGTTAAAAAGCTCTATGGCTTTCTTGTAATCACGAAGTCCCAAATAAGCAGAACCCATGCTTTTACGGAACTCTGGATAAATAGTCTCTAAGCTCTCAGCATTTAAATAAAGAGTTGCTACTAATTGAGTTTTCTTATTTTTGAGAAGATAAGTAATTGTGCTTTCACAAAACAACCTGAAAGCCATAAAACCGGGAGACTCAATCGAGGAATGCGTTTGCGGATACAAGTAATCACAAAGAAAAAGACCCCAGCGTTTAGCAATAGACTCTGTTGCCTTGAAATATAAATGCCTAGCCTCTTCTGCTTTACCAGCAAGAAAAGCCACGAAAGCAGCTTGGCTAAGATTGTTAGACTTAAGAAATTCTCTTTTGGCACTAGAAAGCTCTCCTAACTCTAGCTGCGCTTCAGCCAAAAGCTCATGAGCAGCGAGATTGGGGCTAGAAGATCTACGGCTAATATATCGCTTCAGAAGCTGAGCAGCATCAGCAAAGTCCGATCTAGACATAGCTTGAAGAGCCTCTGTAAAAAGAGTTTCTAAGTTGTTTTGATTAACTTCTATATGAAGACCTTTTGCAGTGCTGATGATAGTCTCTCCTGCTACACCTATATGTGGTAAACGAAGATAATAAGGACCAAGGTTTTCTGCACTCAAAGCCTCTCGGGGATTAGCTTTTAGGAAGTCTAATAATAAAGCACTAAGATTAGTGCTAGGAAATTTAACTAGAGGTGGAGAATTTACTTCTAAACTATTAGTAAAAAAATTCGTTTCTGGATTATCATAATCATCGTCTTGAGAAACATAGTAGTTATGTTCTCCTAGTGATATAGCAAAAGATTTTAGTTCAGGTCTAAGATATCTGAGTATCTCAAAATTATTAACAGCATAAACCCCTAGCCCTAGCTGAGAAGCCAATGTCTTAGCGATAATAAGAGCACTGCGGATACCAGTAAAAGAACCCGGTCCAGTTATAACAGCTAAACTCTGAAGCTCCCTAGGCTTTAGCCCTTTCTCTTCAAAGAGAGACATAATCATGGGCAGAAAATCCAAAGAAAGAGCTTTTTGTTCTTTGCTACATAAGAAACTTCCTCCGTAAGCTATAGTCACAGATTGGGTCTCTAAGCTAGCATCTAAGCTAAGAAGCATGATTTTGATCAGTGAGCCTTACCGTCTCTGGTGGCTATTAACAAGTCTATTGTGCCACGCCAAAGCCGAGCACAACAACACGGATCTGACTTTGCAGATAGGCTCTAAACAAAAATCTGAAATTACAAAGTTTCGAGTAGAATTAGTTTAATGTGTAGTTTTAGTCAAATACTCAACGCCACTCAAATCGCTAGCTTGACTATTATTGCTGGCGGGACTTTAACTCTTGGTGCTTTGGTTGCCCCTCAAATCTTCAATAACTCAAATCGCAGTGAAGCTGGCAAACTGATGACTGCGATTTTCTCGTCCTTCGATCAATGGCTCAAAGGCTCTTCTATACTGCTTTTTGCAAGTAAATTATTGCAACTCATTGTCGTAGATCGTTTGGCTTTTGTGACTATTACTGGTTTTCGTTTGGATCTTTTGTTCAGTACTATCTTGGTTTTAGCTATCACTGCTATTAGTTTGCATTTGGTTTATAGGACTTCCAATAATTTACTTAACGCTATACGCAAAAACGACAAAACTGCTTTTGAAGCCCTACATAAAGAAAGCGAGATCCTGCATAGGATTAATTTTGGTCTAGCTTTACTAATGTTATTCAGCTTCGCTTGACACGCATACCTATATATGCTAATATGTAAGTATGAGCACAACATTATCCCCAAAACAAGAAGAAACCGCTGAGATCATATATAAACTCAGTAAACAATTCAACTATCCTCCCACCTTAGATGAGATAGCTGCCGAGATGGGCATCACCAAAGGCACCCTTCAATACCACATGACGGCCCTTCGCAAAAAACAAGCCATCACTTGGAACCCCGGCTCAGCCCGTTCTGTTAGAGTGATAGACCCCAAATGCCTAGAATTATTCAGCTCCAAATACCCAGACAGCAAAAGCATCCCAACCCAAAGACCTAGCTCCTCTAGCTTTGAATTTAGGACAGAACGAAGCCAGATACCCATACTTGGCAAAATAGCAGCTGGTAAACCACTCTCCCTCTTAGATCAAACAGAAGAATATCTAGAGTTAGACACTTTCTTCCCTAGTGGTTGCTATGCACTCAAAGTCAAAGGCGAAAGTATGGTAGATGCCCTCATCTCAGATGGAGATTTAGTTCTCATAGAACCTCGCTCCACCGCTCATAATGGTGAGATAGTGGTGGCTCTTATAGATGATGACGGTGCAACCCTCAAACGCTTCTACCGTGAGGACGGCAGAATCCGCTTGCAGCCCGAAAATCCCACCATGAAACCCCTCTTCCTTGCAACAGATCAAGACCTCAAAATCCAAGGTATAGTAAAAGGTGTCATTCGGAAAGTCTAGCCCGAAGAGCAACACAGCAGATGAGTTGCGAGGCAGCGAGCGTAAGCGAGCTAGAATTGCAGCTCATATGCAAGGCGCTCGAGGGCGAGGCGACGAAGTTGACTGAGTCGTCAATGAGTAAGCCGAGCCCGAAGAGCAACACAGCAGATGAGTTGCAAGGCAGCGAGCGTAATGTGGATATTTTTTGATATAGCATATATAGTCCCTGCCTGCTGCTTCCTAGCCTTCAGCATCAGCAAATACGCCCTAAGGCAAGAGGATCATTCTTTGGCTCTGCTGATAGGCGCTGCCCTAGGTTTTATTCTAACTATCTACAAAATCCAAAAATATATAAATAATTTTAATAAAAATTTTGCAACTAAAGAACAAGCTCAAAAGCAATTAGAGTCCCAAAATCTAATGATAGAATCTAAAAGCGATGAGCACAACAAATCTAGAGAAAGTTAAGACTGGCAAAGTCATTCAAGTTATAGGCCCCGTGATAGATGTAGAGTTTCCTAGTGGTAAACTCCCTAGTATTTATAACGCCTTAGAAATCCAAGCTAAAGACACAGAGAATAGGGATGTAGTTATAGTGGCAGAAGTCCAAATTATCCTTGGTGATAATAGGGTTCGCAGTGTCGCTATGAGCAGTACTGAGGGGCTTTCTAGGGGTCTGGATGTCATAGATACTGGTGCTCCTATCAGAGTTCCGGTCGGCGCAGAGACTCTAGGTAGGATTTTCAATGTTATTGGTGAACCTGTAGACGAAGGGGCTCCTTTATCACCTACACAAAAACGACTCGCTATCCACCGCGAACCACCTGCTCTTAGTGAGCAGAGTACTAGTATTGAGATTTTTGAGACTGGTATCAAAGTTATAGATTTGCTAGAACCCTATGTCAAAGGTGGCAAAATCGGTCTTTTTGGTGGTGCTGGTGTTGGTAAAACTGTACTCATTATGGAACTGATCAACAATGTGGCTAAAGCCCATGAAGGTATTTCTGTTTTTTCTGGTGTAGGTGAGAGAACTCGTGAAGGTAATGACCTTTATCACGAGATGAAAGATTCTGGTGTCTTAGATAAGGTTGCTCTTGTCTATGGTCAGATGAACGAACCCCCGGGAGCCCGTATGCGAGTGGGTTTGACAGGTCTTACTATGGCTGAATATTTCAGAGACGAAGAAAAAAGAGACACTTTGCTTTTCGTAGATAATATTTTTCGCTTTACTCAAGCTGGTTCTGAAGTATCGGCTCTCCTAGGTCGTATGCCTTCAGCAGTTGGTTACCAACCCACTCTTGCTAACGAGATGGGTCAATTACAAGAACGCATTACTTCTACTAAGAACGGCTCTATTACTTCGGTTCAGGCTGTTTATGTACCTGCTGATGATTTAACTGACCCTGCTCCTGCTACTACTTTTGCCCACTTGGATGCAACTACAGTGCTATCTAGGCAGATAGCTGAGCTAGGTATCTATCCTGCTGTGGATCCTCTGGACTCTACTTCTACAGCGCTCAAGCCAGATGTAGTTGGCAAAGAACACTATGAAGTAGCTAGGGGTGTGCAGAATATTCTGCAACGCTACAAAGAATTACAAGACATCATTGCTATCTTAGGTATGGATGAGCTTAGTGATGACGACAAACAAGTCGTATATCGTGCCCGCAAAATCCAGAAATTTTTATCACAGCCCTTCCATGTAGCTGAAGTTTTTACTGGGATGTCTGGCAAATATGTCAAACTAGCTGATACCATTCGTGGTTTTCGTGAAATCCTAGAAGGCAAACACGATGAGCTTCCTGAGCAAGCTTTTTATATGGTTGGTTCTATCGAGGAAGCCATCAGCAAAGCCAATGCCTAGAACTGCTCTAGAAATCTCTGATCTCCATTGAACATATAGCGAATATCTTTGATGCCATATTTGAGCATAGTAAAACGGTCTAGACCCAAACCCGCAGCAAAACCAGAATACTGCTCTGGATCTATCCCTGCCATCTGAAGCACATTAGGGTCTATCATTCCGCAACCCATCAACTCTAAACGCCCTCTAAATCCACAAGTAGAACAGCCTTTCCCTCTACAAAAAACACAGGTCAAATCCACTTCAGCACTGGGTTCTGTAAAAGGAAAAAAATCTGGTCTAAACTGAGGCTCCAAATCTTCTCCAAAAAAACTTTTGAGAAATTCACTCAAGACCCATTTCATATGTCCAAAATTTATGTCTTTATCAACCATCATTAGTTCTAGTTGATGAAAAAATGGCATCTTGCGAGCATTGACTTCTTCGTTACGGTAAACCCTACCATATCCCATAATGCGAAAAGGTGGTTTGAGTTTTTGCATAGCTCTAATCTGAATAGATGAGGTATGGCTCCTAAGCAAAATACTCTGATCCCCTTCAAGCCCCTCAGAGAGCGAGGTGTAGAAGGTATCCTGCTCATCACGAGCTGGATGATCTTCTGGAGTATTTAGAGCAGTAAAATTATAATAACCTGTTTCTATCTCTGGGCCATCTACCAAACTAAAGCCCATAGACTTGAAGATACTCAAAATCTCTCTAGTACTTTGTTCTAGTGGGTGCAAATGTCCCAGCCTAGTCCCAGTCCCCGGCAGACTAACATCTATGCGTTCAGTCATAAGCTTGGCTTCTAATTCTTGGGATTCTATCTTTTGTTTGGCTTGCTTGAAAGCCTCTTCCAGACTGCTTTGTGCGGCATTAATAAGTTTACCTAGACGAGGTTTATCCTCTGCTGGCACTAAACGCATATTCTTGCGTAATTGAGCAAGGTAACTTTTATCACCAAAATATTGGACTCTGAGCTGCTCCAAAGTCCCACTATTATCCACACCAGCAAACTCTTTAACCCCAAGACTGCTTAGCTCTGCTAATTTAGGTTCTATATAATCCAAACTATCAATTTGCATTTGGAATAAAGTATAGCTGATCTGGCTTGAGCGCATCCTTAACGATCTACAGACAGAACCCCTCTCGGGTGATGCACCCTGAGATAATCAGCCCCAGCCAAAGAAGCTAAGTGATTATAAAGAGCTGTTAATTTATCTCTGATCAGGATCTCATCATAATGCTCTGGAGCCTCTGGGTAATCCTGAAAAAACTTTCTTGCTATCTGATCATGATCAAAATCAAGCCCTGATTCTTCTTCTGCGATCTCTATCAAAGCCTCTATAAGCCCATGAGGATAGTCCCTCTGACTCAAGCGCTCTATAGCTAGGTCTAACCAAAGCCCCAAAAATCTTTTGCGGCTAGCACCTATAAGTATAGGCAAAGTAAACTCTGATTTCAGTTTACTTATATATCCCAAAATAGCTAGGCTTTGTTTCAGGTTCTTAGCAAAACCCAAACCGGGATCCAAAATCACAGACCCCAAACCCTCTTCCTCAGCGACTTTCAGCCTATTTGCAAAAAACCTCATCAACTCATCTTCTAATCCACCTAAATAAAAATCATCACTAATGGTCTCAGCAGCAAGAGCCGGCAAAGAAGGACCGGGGTGCATAAGTATGGTGGAAAGCCTATACTCTAGAGCTAATTTCAGCAAAGCCCTATCTTGAAATCCACTCACATCATTAATATAGTGCACAGAATAATCTTGTAACAAAACCCTCAAAACCTCATACCTAAAGCAATCCAGAGATATCTGAAAAGGTAAATCCTCCTGTGCTAAAAACTCCCTAAATCGTTCTAGTTCGATTTGACTATTTATAAACTGTGATTTTGGTTTGGTAGAGAGAGCACCAATATCTATAATATTTATCTTTGCAATAGAAAACTCAGAAAGAGTATCAGAAACTGTTTGACGAGAAAAATTATTTCTTGAACTGAGGTCATAAGAGAATGACTCCGGACTAAGATTAACTATGCCAATAAGCTGAATAAGCCTAAAAATCCTTATTTCTTGCGCACAAGACCGAGCCCAAGTATAGCAGCCATAGAAAGAGTAGTCAGGGGATGTCTTTTAATGAAGAAACTAAGTTTCTCAGTAAAATCCACCATCTGATCTCGCCCAGCTCTATAACAAATGGTATCCCTCAAAGATTTAAGTTCTTTCTCGCGCTGACCTGAGTCTTCAAGCTCGAAAATTGGATTATACATAGTGTCTATCTTCCTCTTATACCCAATACATAGCATTTATTAACGGTTTTTTGATGATGAGGGTAGTCCACTTCCAAAGCAGTCCTGAAGCCTCTATCTGTGACTTGTCATCTAAGCTTGACGCGGTCTAAGGGCACCATCAGGAGCCGCATACGAGTCTCTTCCTCCCTGATTAGAGCCTCGTCTTCCACTAGACCCGTTTGGACTGAGCAGGTTTTGCATCTAGTCTATGCCCGTTTAGCTGAGCAGGTTTTGCATCTGGTCTATGCCCGTTTAACTGAGTAGGTTTTGCATCTGATCTATGCCCGTTTGGCCGTGAACCACGGACACCATTAGGCTTCCGGTGATTAGCAGCTCCTTTGCAATTTTTTTTGGGGTTTGCTATTCTGGTCAAGAAATTCGTCTTTGGATCCAAGCTAACCTCTTCAGGTCTACAAAGATATTTAGTATTTTGGAGGCTCGCTTGTAACAAGTCACTTAGAGCACCTACAATCTCATATTTTCTTGTCTTCTGGTTAAGAACAAATAGTCCTGCTCTTGCTAAAGCTCTAATAAGGCCAGTAGCCTGTCTGTGCCAAAACACTTCTTCTCCTAATCTTGCTGGGACTAAATTCGATACTGCTCCATCAGTGGGATCAAAATTTTGGTGATGAATTGTTAATCTTTCATCACTTGGATGCTGTCCTCTATAAGCAGACAACAATTGCTTTCGTTGTTCAACCGTTCCCGATGCCCGCACGCCCCTTTCCAAATAAGGCTCAAACCTATTATCTGGACAACAAAGAAGGGCA
>CAZASO010000002.1:49022-50600 GCA_964487825.1 uncultured Gammaproteobacteria bacterium | reverse complement strand
AGACTCTGTACTAAACCTTCTGCAAGCGAAGAATCAGGAGACTCTATAGCCCCATTAACAAGATCTTTTAATAATGTAGATTTTAGTTTTTGAAGATTGGGAATGCTTGCTAAACATTTTGCAAGATTAGAATAAGGAGACTTTATAGCCTTATTAACAAGATTTTCTAATAATATAGGGTCTAATTCTTTGAGATTAGGATTCTGTACTAAACCTTGTGCAGTCGCACAATTAGGAGACTCTATAGCCTTCTGAACAAGAGCTCCTAATAATGTAAATCCTAATTCTTGAAGATTAAGATTCTGTACTAAACCTAATGCAAGCCAAGAATCAGGAGACTCTATAGCCCCATTAACAAGATCTTTTAATAATGTAAGGTCTAGTTCTTTGAGATTAGGATGCTGTACTAAACCTCTTGCAAGCTTAGAATTAGGAGACTTTATAGCCCCATTAACAAGATCTTTTAATAATGTAAGGTCTAGTTCTTGAAGATTAAGACTCTGTACTAAACCTTCTGCAAGCGAAGAATCAGGAGACTCTATAGCCCCATGAACAAGAGCTTCTAATAGTGTAAGGTCTAGTTCTTTGAGATTAGGATTCTTTGCCAAACTTGCTGCAAGCCAAAAATCAGGATCCCCTATAGCGCTCAGAACAAGAGCTACAGCACGCCTATACTGGGGAGGCACTGGATCTTCTCCTTGAAGCATATAATCCAGCCATTGGAAGAGTTTCTGTTGATCAACATCATCAGCTCTGGCTATTTTCGGAACCTCCCTAGCGGATGCTAAGACCACTTGATTGTAGAAAATAGGAGAAGTACTTGACAAGAGTGTTAATTGTATCAAGATAAAGTGGGACTTGTCAAGACTAGCCAGCAATTCCCGCTTTGACTACCTAAAACCCTGAGAATAGGCTGGCAGTTTGAGTTTTGGCTGCTCTCAAGCTTTTTGAAGAAAGAAATTTTTTCTAGTCTACCATAGTATTTGATAAATTTTTTGTGCCATGACTATAGTTATGCTCAAAATTAAATTAGAATGTGTTTGATTTAATGGTCAACATTCAAATAAATATTTATGATCTTTAGGTTTAGCACTAGTAATATAGTTGAAACCCAGTTGTAGAACTAGTTTTATCAATCTCGAAGATCTACACCGTAAAATCCTTACCCTGCTTGGGTTTTCCTACCTGAAAATATATCACTTAGCTCGTTGATGTGCGGAATGTCGGATAGAAGTAACGAGTCAGTGGAATCTCATATCCTACTGTGCGAGTTGTTGTTGTAATGTATTTAGTTCCATAGCTTTTTCAGGTGATTCGCTAAAATATTTATTTATCAATCCACGAGTAGTTTCATCGACGCTTATTTCTTGTCTAAGACCAATACTTACTTTATAGTCTTTGCTTTTTCCTTCACCAAAATTTATTGTGACAGTAACTTCTATTTGTCCGTCTTTTAACTTGTAGTCTATAGACTCAATAGCTTTGGGTTCTTTCTCAAATGAATGTCCAAAGAAATGATATTTTGAAGTAGCGGCACTTGATTCAGGTTCAGTTGCTTTAGGTGACTTTGGGACCGTT
>CAZASO010000002.1:26361-48922 GCA_964487825.1 uncultured Gammaproteobacteria bacterium | reverse complement strand
TGTTGCAAGATATCTCATAAGCCAAGGAAGACTATTAGGTATTCCTAGATATGTCACACCAACAACGTCACCATCTTTATTAGCAAGCAAGCCACCAGAACTTCCGTGGTCTATGTTGTTACTTGAGATAGTTGCACCATTAAGAAAATCATGTATCCTGCTTATGTCTACTGTAGCCAGCTGTTGAGCAGCACCAGATAGAAGACCTTTCAGCATAGTTGAGCCAGGAATATGTACACCAAGGGCTCCTGCTACTGAACTAATCACATGGGCATGTGAGTCAAGAGCTCTCTTTATTCTTTCTACATCAAAATTTGGATCAAGAACTTTACCAAGGGCCAAGGCGTTGTGCTTAATTCCAAGTGGGTGCCCTAGTGAATATACTTCTTCACCAGCATTGAGAGCTTGGTCTGCGATTTTCACATGTGATAGTGGCTCTGACTGATTTTGAGGCAATTCTATCCTTCCTAGCATTAAATCCTGAGAAGCATCTTCAGTAATAATTTGCACTGGAACGGTAACTACTTCTATGGTATCGTCGTGTGCACCGTAAGCAGTAGCTCCTTTAGTCATAAAGACAGGCTTAGATTTTTTAGGAGTAAGAAGAGTCTCAGGAACAGGTTCTCCTGTAGGTGGTACAACAATATCTGCGACTAGCTTTGCTTTACTTTTACTAAGTAACTGTCCCCAAGTGTTTAAATTGTTAAGTACTTTTGTACCAGGAAGAAAACCAAAAGGACCACTAGAGTCTGAAGACCCTACTGCGGGAACATGATTAACACTTAGTATTAATCCATCAGAGCTGATTACTATACCCGAACCTGATCCTAAAGTCTTGATCTGTCCTGCTTCGTCTTCAATAACTACGCGCAATCTTACAACTGCTTGATTTAGTTTATTGAGTTCAGGATCACCTATCTCTTGTAATCTTTCACCAGTTAGATCTATCGGTTTCCTTGTACGCCTTTCTTCTGTATGTGTTTCAGTTGTAGCTCTTTCTAGAGTTGTACTTGGACCAGACGGGGGCAGACTTCCAAACATTGAAGACAGAATCGAGAAAGGTGATGACATAGCAAAATACTCCTTGCGTATTACGGTTTAAGGATAATATCATAACTTGGTCGGCTCTGTCAAGACTAATTAGTGCATTCTCAACATTAAAATCCACTGAGGTAATACAGAGCGTATGGAGCTGCGCCTACTAGTAATTTTGAGTATAGGTCTATAAATGCGCAGGTCTTCTTCTATCCAGAAACTACGCATCTTAGATATTTCCATCTCTGCAAGTTGAGTATAAGCCTTGAAAGCTTCTTGCTGATTGGATCTTAGGGCTAGAGTTGCAAGGGCTTTGTAAGCAGAGGCTAATTCATAATTATCCATAGTATTTGGAAATAATTTGTGCTGAGATTTACTAATGACCTCTTCGGCTTTGCTTTTAATCCTAGAATTCAGAGAAGGATCTTCTAGTAGTATCAAATAATCTAAAGCCGTAGGAAAATAAGCTAAAGGTTTAGATAGTTTGGCTATCTCGGAGAGTATTTCTTGGCGTAAAGACTCCATAAGCACGAACGCCACTTTCTCTCTAGCTTGCAGGTAGAGTGGGGCTAGCTTCTCTAGATTAAGATAGGCTTTCTCTTCTTCGGTGAGCCCTAGAAAGCCCTCCAAAGGGCTTCTGTAGTAAAAAGACAGCTCTTTGCGGAGTTTTTGGATATGGGTATCATGGGGGTGTTTTTTGAGGGCTAATTTCATAAAAGCCTCTATGCGCGGCAAATCACCCAGAGCGATAAGACTAGATAAATAAAGAGCGCTGTTTTTAGCATTGAGTTTGAGAATAGATTTGGCGTAGTCCCAATCCTTTTCAGCATCCATGTCAGAGACTAAAGCATCCAAGTTTCCAGCAATAAAAAGCTCTAAATTGTCTTCATAAGGTTTTTGGGCTGAACTCGCTAAAACACTGAGAAGCAAAGTTAAAACTAGAAATAAGTTTCTCACTGGAAGCCAAACAATCTCTGAGCATTTGCAGTAGTAATCTTGGAGATCTCTTCTAGGTCTTGAGAATGTATCTCAGCCAAGGTCTCTGCGACATAAGTAACAAAACTAGGTTCATTTCGCTGACCCCGTTTAGCTTGAGGTGCTAGGTAGGGACAGTCTGTCTCCACTAGAGTCCTATCCAAAGGCAGTCTCTGAGCAGCTTTACGGAGTTCAGTGCTAGTCTTGAAGCTAAGTATCCCAGACCATGATACATAAAACCCTCTCTCTATGCAGGCTTGAGCAAAATCATAATCTCCAGTATAACAATGCAAAACCCCAGCTCTTGCATCTCTATCCAGAGGGTAGCGCCTTTTTATAATTTCCAGAGTATCTTCCCAAGCATCTCTAGTATGTACTATCAAAGGTAATTTAAATTTTTGGGCTAAGTCTATCTGTGCTTCAAAAACTTTTCGCTGAGCCTCTTGAGCTTCAGTATCACGCATATGATAGTAATCTAGCCCAGTCTCACCGACAGCCCTAAGCTTAGTTCTAGGTTTAGCTAGTTCAGCAGTGATAGCTCTAGACAGCTCATCAGTAGAGGATTCTGTCCAAGACTGGATTTCAGTAGGATGCACACCAAAAGCTATAAACAAATTAACTGTCTCAGAACCATGGTAGGTTTCAGCCAAAGCCAGAAGAGAATTTATCTCTGCCAAATTACAACAAGCATGCAGCATGGTGCGCACACCTGCATCATAAGCGCGTTGCATCATGCTAGCGCGATCCTCGTTGTAAGGATCGAAGCGGACATGGACATGAGTGTCTATAAGTTCTATGGATTTTTTGTTCGTAACAAGTCTATTATAGCTAAGCTATACTTCTCAGCCTACCCGTATCAATCCATCTTTGAATGATTTTGGTATCTATACCTGTCTTAGAGCAGAGTTCTCCGAAACTCATATTCTGATTGGGTCTCATAACATTTCTAGCTATCTCATAAAGTCTTTGGTCTTCTTCTACGCAAAGAGGACAGATACCTAAGCTAGAAGCATTAGTCACATTGCCGCAGAGAGCGCATTTGATAAAACTCGCTTTTAATTTGTCGATAGCGGAATTGGATTGTGACATAAAGTCCCTCTATATACTAATACGGAAAGTTTTTGTTTTTCTTTACTGATTTTTGTCTTTCGTTGAGTCTTTTTAAGATTTTGCCTTGTTTCTCGGCAACTCTTGCCAAAAGATCTTGGTTTTTTCGATAAATCTCTTTAATTTTTTTTGTAATAGGGCTATTGGCTAGGGGTTTTTGCTCACGCATAATATTCATCTGACTTATCAAAGCCTTACGTTGATTAAGTTTCAGTAATATGCGTTTGTATTCTTTAGAACTAAGATTTCCCAAATCGAACTGAGTTCCTATCTCAGCATCCAGCTCTGCAAGCAAACCAAGTCCTTCTTCTATTGATTTAATTTTACGAATCATAGTCTAAGTACTAAAAGCAGATAGGGCTGCTTGCTGGCTTTGAAGTTGAGTTGAGATAGAGTCCAAGGCGGCATATTGAGCTTTAAGTCGCTTCTCATAAGCATCTATACTTTCTTGCCTGCGCTCTATATCATCTTCTGCTGTAGATATTTGGGTATCTATAGATTCTTCTTTACTACCTATGAGTCCATTAGCAGTAACATCTGGATCTGAATAAGTATCCAAGAGTTCTTTGATTTGTACCAAGATGCCAGAACTAGCATCACTCAAAGCACTAATTACCGTGCCAGATTTACCGAACAAAACCGCATGGACAGAGGCTTCGTCACTATCTAGAGCATCGTCAAAAGTTTCTTGGTCTATGGTATAAGACGAAAAATTATTTTCAGAATCCAAAGTAGATTCTATCCCTAGCTCAACACCAGATCTATAAGTGTCAGTAGCTGAGCTAAAGTAAGACGCCATGATATTTTTGATAGATTGAGCAAAACCTCTACTAAAAGAGTCTTTGTTGCCTTCTAGTTTGGAGATAAGAGAACTAATATCCCCGAGTATATCTTCTACTCTCTCGCGATAAGCGTCTTTATCCTGAGTAATAGTCACTGTCTCGGTTCCAACAGTAGCTTGTTTGAGTTCTATGGTAACACCTTCGATAATACCTTCTACAGTATTGCTATTGCTAACTAAGGTTGTGCCACCATTAATCGTAGAGATAGTAAACTCAGCATTGTTGCCCAAAGTCTCACCAGCACTTAGGTTGAGCTTGGTGATGATATTACTATCTGTGGAGCTTACCGTAAGAGAGACTGCTCCAGTATCATCATTTGTGAAGACTATCCTTCCATTCAGTGCGTCATAGCTAGCTGTGATTTTGGTATCTATGTTACTGTTGATGCGGGTTACGAGAGTATTGATGGTATCTACTGCTGGATTGAAAGTTATACTCTCTCCATTAATAGTTAAATTAGTTCCATTGATGCCAATACTACTCAGTAGGGAGCCAGATTTGAGGGCATCTATGTTTTGGAGACTACTAGCGTTAGTTGCTGTAATTCTTGCGTTATCAAACCCCAAAGATGATAGCAGTGTACTAGTGTCACCAGCTCCTCCAAGACTAGTAAGACCCGTCAAATCTATATGGCCATTAGCATTGAGCGAAGCATTCACTCCAGTAAAGCCATCTAAAAAACTAATAATGTCATTAACATCATCTGTTGCTGTATTCACAGTTAGAGTTCTAGTCTCACCGTTAATAGTTACGGTTCCAGAACTAATAGCAGTGTTGTTCTTGACAGCGATATTGTCCAAGATCGTAGCTCCAGTAATCCCAGCGGAGACATCTGATGAGGATTTGCGCACAGTGCTAGTAGCTAATTGTGCAACGGTGATATTGAACTGTTGAGGGACTGCTGTACCTTCGGTAGTGACTTCAAAATATTCATTGTCGGTATCTGTGCTTGTAACGGCTCTTGGGAAGAGGGTTTCAGTACCATCATGTAGATCATCAATGTCCATTTTGCTACGCAGATCTACGACAGCAGTATTTACTTCTCCTATGTATTTTTTTTCAGATTCTAGATTTGATTTTTTGGTCTGAAGTGGTCTAATACGAGCTTGGACTTCTATCTGAATAAGCTGTTGCACCAAAGCACCAGAATCAAAATTACTGTTGAGACCAAGAAAGTTAATGGACATTAGGTGAAAACCCTTAGAGAGAGCCGATACCAAAGGGATATACCCTAAATATCGGCAAATTATATCGGGGATTTAAGGTAATCCAGAGGAAAAATGACCCCTTTCCTTTATTTTTATGAGTTCTTATAATTCTTCTCATCTAGAAGGGGGATCTATGAGAATAATAGCGGCTTGTTTGATTTTATTTTTGGCGCTGAACCCCAGTGTAGAAGCACAAAACAGCTCAGATCTCATCATAGAAGTAGAGGGGCTTCACGAGCGCATTCAGAAGCTTCCTGCAGATGGGGCAGAGAAACAAATACTCAGGGAACTAGCTAGTACCCAGTTATCTATTTTGCAACGCATTCGTAACCTAGAAGACGCCTACAAAATAGTCCAAGACCTCATAGCATCTTTTAATAAAGTGATAAGTATAGTCAAAGAGACTCTTAATATACCAGACATCATACTTAACCCCAGTAAGCAAACCGAGATCTGGACTAGGTTTGAGCATATCTCTGGAGTGATTATGGAGCCCGGGGCAGTAGGTTTTACGGTCAGCACTAGAGATGCTAGAAGTTTTGAGGAGTTAGGTATGGATGCTATAGAGATGGATGTATATTTCAATCAGAATATTTTTAATATAGATCATATCTGGGGCAAAAAAGTCAAAGGAGAACTCTATAAACAGATCAGTTTGCCTGCTGACTCTCGTAGTTTCAAAGACAGAATTTCTTTACCTATTAGTGATGTACTTGCAAATCAAGTAAGTTTTTATATTTTTCTTGCACCCATAGATCCTCTCAAAATCTCTATAGGGGATTCTAGCTCTATAGACATCAGATACTACAAAAGAACCGAAAAGCTAGACGGCGTAGAAGTCCCTCCCCCAGTGCTTTACCAGCGCATGCTCAATTCACCAGACCACATTAGTGTCACGGTGATATGATAGATTCGTTACGAAATAGCTTTCTGTCTATAGGGCTAATTTTGTAATTTGATAGATGGCGCTAGGATGCAACACAATATTCAACACCTCGCTGTAATTATGGATGGCAATCGCCGTTGGGCGAAAGCTAGAGGTTTGGATACTGCGGAAGGACACAAAGCTGGACTGCATGCCTTGAAGAAGCTTGTTAGACTTTGCCCCAAATACAAAATCAAACATCTTAGTGCTTATGCTTTTTCAACAGAGAACTGGAAGCGCAGTCAGATAGAAAGAGATTTTATTTTCATGTTATTAGAAGAGGCTGCTATTAAAGACCTTGAAGCTTTGATAGAAAATGGAGTCAGAGTGGATTTCTGGGGTAATTTTGATAAATTTCAGAACAGCAAACTATTAGAGACTATTCGTAGTTTAGAAGCTCGGACGGCGCACAATGATACGGTGCATTTGCATATAGCTTTCAGTTATGGCTCTTACCAAGAATTCTATGATGCTTATAAACAGATAGGTTCTCGCTCAGAGCTAGCAAGCTTAGATACTCAGACTTGGAGGTCTCGACTTTATTCTGCTTCAGTCCCTGACCCTGAGATCCTCATTAGAACTGGAGGGGAGAAGAGACTGAGTAATTATTTGCTTTATCAGGCAGCTTATGCCCATCTTAATTTTATTGATGATTATTGGCCTGATTTTGGAGAGCAGCAGCTAAACTCTATATTAGAGCAATATCATGCTTCTTGTAGTTTGCAGTCATGATACAAATACGACCAACTATTGGTGCTAAATTTCGCAGAGATGCTTGGTTAGAGATAGACCTAGGAGCCTTAGAACGCAATCTACAAGCATTATATAGAGATATCCAAAAACCACTTATTCCAGTTCTCAAAGCAGATGCTTACGGACATGGGGCGGCTGTATTAGCTCAAACCTTAGACGCCTATCCTTATGTACATTCTTATGCTGTAGCTAGTGCTGATGAGGCTCTCAGTTTGCTAGAGCATAGTTCTAAGCCCATCATGATTCTAGGAATCAGTCCCCAATGGGCTTACAGCACGCTTATAGAAGCAGGCATAGAAATGACAGTTGTTGATTTGGCTGAAGCCATCTCTATGAATGATATTGCAGGTGAGCTGGGGCTCGCAGCTCGCATACATCTCAAGCTAGATACGGGTATGCATCGCATAGGCTTCAATATCCAAAGCCAGAATATCCAAACCCAAGTCCAAGCCATTCAGCTATGGCAAGAGCAAGTCTCTCAAATTCAACAACTAAAAAACCTAGAGATACGAAGCATTTATTCTCATTTTGCTAGTCCTCAGGATAGAGAGTTTAGCTCTAAGCAACTAAATTGTTTTATGGAAGCCACTCAGGGATTGACTTACCCGCGTCATATAGCTAGCAGTGGGATTGCCAAAACCTTTGAGGAGTCTCGCTTAGATATGGTGCGTTGTGGCATAGAACTCTACGGACAAGGAGAGGGACTAGAAAGCCTACTCTCTCTCTATGCTCGCATTAGTTTTATTAAGAACATTCAGCAAGGTGATAGCGTGAGTTATCATGCCCCTGCTTGGATTAGCCCTAGAGATAGTCGCATTGCTACTCTGCCTTTAGGCTACGCTGATGGTGTTTTTCGAGCCCTTTCTAATCGCCTCAAGGTTTATCTCCATGATCAAGAGCTTCCTCAAGTTGGCATCATTACTATGGATCAGATGATGATAGACTTGGGTCCCAACTCTGAAGCCAAGGTCGGAGATTTAGTCGAGATTCTAGGTCCTCATAGACCGCTCTCTGATTGGCTTAGAGAGCTAGGAACTATTAGTTATGAACTGCTAACACATCTTAATCTTAGGTTGCCTAAAATTTATAGTCGTAGTGAGATGAGAGTGGAGCGAGCCCTGCAAGCACAAAGTAGCAAAGCTGAAGTCAACGCAGCTGCTCACGATTCCGCGGCAAATCTACCGCAAAAACACAAGCGTGGCTTAGTAGCTACCATGGGTGCTCTACATCGAGGTCACCTTAGTTTAGTCCAGCAAGCCAAATCCGAATGTGAGGAAGTCTGCGTTAGTATTTTTGTTAATCCTCTACAATTCGGTCCCAGAGAGGATTTCAGCCAATATCCTAGAGACTTGGAATCAGATACTCAGCTCCTTAACAGTATTGGGGTAGACAGGATTTATAGTCCAGATATTTCAGAGATTTATCCAGAGATGAGTGCTGATATTTCTAAAATCCCTAAAGTTTTAGCGAACCCCTCTTTGGCGAATATGCTCTGTGGTCTCAATCGTCCCGGACATTTTGATGGAGTCTGCACTGTAGTCAAAAGACTTTTTGATATCATCCAACCCCAGAGAGCTTATTTCGGCGAAAAAGATTATCAGCAGTTGATGATTATCCAAGACATGGTAGTTAGATTAGGCTTAGATATAGAGATCATCTCCTGTCCTATAGTTAGAGAAGCAGACGGGCTTGCTATGAGTTCTCGTAATCGTTATTTAAGTACTGAAGAACGCAAACTTGCCCCAGCTCTTTATGCTGAACTCAAGCTGTTAGCCCTAGACCCCAGTCCCCAAGCCTTCTCTAGCTCCAAGCTTAGACTAGAATCCCTTGGTTTCAAACTTGATTATTTGGAGCAACAGTTCTCACGGATTTTTGTAGCTGCTCGTTTGGGTAAGACTAGGTTGATTGATAATGTGGCTATTGCTTAAGTAGCAGAGATTCAAAACTAGACAACTCAATCAAAGTTAATTCTTTTAAGTCTAATAAAAACCTTTCCAGATCTTTATGTACCTTTTTGAAATCCGTTTCTCTCAATTTATTTAATAATAAATTAGACCAAGTTTGAGCATTGATCTCTAGCTCTGGTTGATTCTGCTGGAAAGCATTGATTAAGAGTCTTTCATTAGGTTTTACTTTTTTATTAAGATACCAGAGTAAATCGTAAAAATCTCGTCCTTTCGGGTAGGGGCGGCTCATAATAGCATGTATTTTTCCTGACATTAAGGATGGTAGATCGTAAACCTTCATACGAAAACCAACATATTTAAGATTGTCAAAGTTGCTGAAACTGGCTCCTTGAGGGGGGTTGCTATCTATCTCTAATTTAACAGAGAATTTCTCGTCTTTGTGACGAGCTAATTTTAACTCTTGCAGGACATTGGTAAAATTCAAGAAACAACTGTTAACCGTTTTAGATTTACCCTTAATTTCTACTTGAAGTCCAAGATATGCGAACTGTTTTTGAATACCAAGAAGCAGTTTCTCGAAATCATACAGGTGTAGATCTGTAACAGAAAAATCTAAATCTTCCGAGAAACGCCTCAAATGATGGACTATTCTTAGAGCTGTCCCTCCTAGAAAAGCAATAGAGTTGAAACCATCATTATCATAAATTGCTTTCAAGGAAAGGATTTGCAAGAACTCTCTTAGTCTATTAACCTTGGAATCTAAATTAAGCTCATCTTCAATTTCGACTTTAATAAGATCCAGCATAATCCTCCAAAAGCTCCACTAAAGCCTCTATCTTAGAATCCTTGTATTTGGCAAGAAGACTACTCATCCTAGCAAAATCCAAAATTTCTAAATTCTGCAATCTCAAAGAATCAAAATATTCAAAACTCAAATCACTATTAGCTTTATTGAAATAAAAAAAATCTATTAGGGCTTTTTCTGGAGAGGCAATGAGAGCAGAGTTTTGTTCATTAAAACCATAGAAGAATTCTGTTTTAATTTTCTGATAAGAAAAATTTCCTAGTGTATTAGTAAACAAAGCTGTTTTGCGAGTAGAGACAGAAGTCAGCGTGCAGACTCTCTCTGGGATTAATTGGTAATAAGAGAGAGCCCATTCAAGACTCACATAAGAAGGGTAATAAAGTTTATTTGCAACAAAAGCTGGATTCAAGGCAGCGAGAGTACATTTGTCATTAAAAGTATAAAAACCCCGCCTCAAACGAAGTAACCATTGTTTTCGCTGCCAATCTACAATTTGTCTGCGTAGATAAGCAGGATTAGGATATTGATTAATGAGATGACTATCAATTATCAATATTTTCTGATTTTCTTTATAGAATTCCCTGAAATTCATTTCTATAGATTACATTATAGTGTAATCTATAGAAATATACCCACTTTAACTATCTTCTTCTAAGATCTCGTAGCGCACATTAATAACACCGCTTTCTATTGCAGCTAACTCTCTTGCGGCAGCCTCAGAAAGGTCTAGGTCCCGACCTTCTACGAAGGGCCCCCTGTCATTGACTCGCACCAAAACCTGCCGCTGATTATCAAGATTAGTAACCAGAAGATAGGTGTTGAGGGCTAGGGTCTTATGAGCAGCCGAAATAGTTTCCTTGTTGAAGACCTCGTTATTGGCTGTGGTTCTACCATGAAATAGATCACCATACCAAGAAGCCCTAGAATAGCGGATATCTCCGCTTCTTTTGAGCTTAAGATTATCGATTTTGTCTTCTAGGATATCCTCGATTTCGTATTTGTCTTTAGCAGAAGCTTTTAGTTCCATGGAACTAAAACCCTGACTACTCAGGCTATAGAGCAATAAAAAAGCCAAGACAGTCCTAAGGCTCAGGGCCTTAGCCACTAATAAACGCAGGATTTCTAAAAGTTCTTTGCGGTATCTACCGTAAAACAGGAATAGCATAGGCTAAACTCCAAACAACCAAAATAGCATATTTAGCCTTAATCCCAGAAAATCCCTTAAATTAGCTAATTTTTGGCTTTTTACTTGCAAGAAAGCCGTATTCTCGCTATAATTATTCTGTAAGACATATTGTCTAGGTGGGGGGCTTCCACAGGATCTAGGTAAAAACAAAGGGGTTTTTACTATTAGCAGCACTAGTAATCAAATATCTCGACCAATTCATAATAGGGAGCTGAGGCCCCAAGCACCTTCTCGCCCAAGGGTCGTTCCGAGTCTAGGGTCTAGGGATCTGCTCCAAGAATTAGGTTATGAGCCTAGTGCGGATTTTTCAAGCAAAGCTCTGGCTTTGCTTGAAGTTCCAGAGTCGCAAATCCCTATCCCTGATTATATTTACGCTAAAGCGATAGGCAACAATGTTCAAGCTGAGATCCGAGCATCCTATCTAAAACGCAGAAAAGCTCTACTTGAGGCTATCGCTGAGAAGAAAAAAATATTTTGTAGTTTTGATTGTGATGGAACCATTACAGAAAAAACTCTACTAAAAGTAGAGAACACTAGGTCTGCTGGCTCCAAACTCTCTGTACATTTCTTGAGACTTTTCCTCAATGGTCTTAAAAAACTAAATGGGATTTTTGAGATCAACACCGCAAGAACCGGTCCTCTAGCGGGTCCTAGCATCACAGCTACCGAGGGGCCTCGTTTTATGGGTGGGGATGGCAAGTTCCATAATCCTCGCTACGCTAACGAGATCTCTTCTGTTCTAGCTGAGCTAGGTGTCGACAATCTTGAAGACCCTAGCAATCTAGAGGTTTTTAATTCTGTAAATATTAATGGTCTATCAGGAGGTCTCACTCATAGGCCCGGACAGGCTTTGAAGCTAAGACCAGAAATCCAAAAATATGGAGAGTTAGTTCAAAAGCTCAATAGTATTAATCTTGGAGGTTATGATCAGGAAGGCTTCCTTGCTAATTTAGAAGCCATAGTCGCCAACAAAAAAGAAGCTAATCCACTCAGAGTGCTGGAATACAAAGCTATACCTGAGATTTTTGTTAGGAATCCAAATCTAAAAATCGAAGACTATCTAAGATATATAGATTTGGTCAAAAAATCTAGATTAGAGAAGTGGACTACAGAGCGCTTCGCTACTGAGTTAGAGGCAACTAGGCTTAAATCTTGCATAGACCCCTCCAATACTTTAGATAGGCAAGATCCTGATGGAGAGGCCCAACTAACAGCCTCTGTTCGCAAAGGAATGATAGCCTGTCTAACACCTCATGCCCTAGACTCTTGGGGGGTTATTCGTGAAGACCGTAAGCTCAAAATATATAAAGTGCTTGCGGATTTTTGCGCTAGTCCAGAACTTAGGGCTTGGGCTAAAAAATATGTCAAAGAGAAACATAACAAAGAACTTCCTGATAATGTTTCTCTCTTTACTATCAATGGTAGATCTGTAGATCATTTGAGCTTTACTGAAAAATCAGACGGCACAGTCCAAATAGTCGATAAAGCTACAGACTATGTATTCAAAGATCTCAACGAAGTTATCAAGTCTCTCAAAGACAATGGACAAGCGGCTTCTGATAGAGATTATATTTTCATGGATGTCAAAGACAATCATCCTCAACCTTACTTAGAGCTAGCACCCAACACAGCAAAAGACGAAGTTATACCTAGTAAAGCTGAAGTCGACAAAAATAACTATCTCATCATAGCGGCAGGAGATAGTCCGGGTACAGATGCTGTTGCTCTCGCCCAATCTATTTTGCTAGGTGGTTTTGGATATATAGTCAGAGGACTTATGGATTCAAGCACGGTCGCAGACCAAATGGTAGAACTGCTCACCAAGCCTCAGAATGCTTTCCATCCTTATGCTTTGCGCAAGCTAGAAACCGGTAACTATGAGCTTCTTAAGGCAGTTGATGATCTTCCAGCTGGTACGAGCAGAAGCAAGAAAGAATGGTCCCAATTACTTGAAGCCAAATATTCCGAGAATTTTTTCAAAGCAGACAACATTCATCAAATGAATGCGATGAATGCTTCTATTTTTGCTGAACTCTTTGCAGGAGATCCAGACTTTAAGTTAGATCTAGACCCCAAAGCCACTTGGCTTAAAGCAGCATTAGATGCTAATAATAAAATAGACCTTACAACACCAGATTGTGGTACAGAGACAACTTTAGCTACTGAGGTTTATGAAAAATCCATACTTCAGCGCTACTTACCCATAGAGAAGCTAGGACCCTTACTACAAAAGGCTTTGGCAGGGGTGTCTCTTGTGCTCACTGGAGCAGGAGCTGTCGGCATAGTAGCTGAGACCCTAGGTCAAAGCAAGATAGCTAGAGTAGCTCAAAGTGCTCAAAGAATAGCTTTGGGTTTCAATAATATTGTTTCAGGAGTAAGCAGAGGTCTTATTGCTCCAGCCATTTGTTACCCATGGCAATTCATCGGAGAGATGATAGGACTCTCATCTACTTTCTTTGATAAATCTTCTATTATAGGTCGCTGTATTAGAGCCTTCTCATCCTATGGAACCCTCGTAGGTAGAGGCAATGAACTTATTATGCGAGCCAATATGAACCTAGATGAGCATGCCAAAGATCCTAAAACCCAAGGAGCAGTCAACGAACTTTTTAATGGGACTTATACGGACTACAAAGACATCAGACAAGTAGCTGCCAAATTAACTAATGATAGGATGCGCACAGCTAATAGGATAGAGCAGGTTTTGGGCGCTCATATCCTCAGGCAGAAAGGTGGGGCTGCCGGAAATATTTTTGCGAAGCTTATACGCTTTGGAGCCGAGGCTATTGCAGATCTTATTCAAGGTGGCAATATGCTAGTCCAAACCATTTCTGTGCCTGCTTTTAGCAAAGATATGTTTAGTAATTTCTTTGGCTATGCTGGTAAGGGACTTACAAGACTCTCTAAGAATAGTGGTCGTCCCTACAATAGCCCTTTTAGTACTGCTCATCAATACGCAACCCTAGGATTTTTGACAGCCACAACTAGTATTCTTGGTGGACTAGTAAGTAGAGTCAATAACAATCTAGGCGAGGTGATTAGTAATCTGGCTAATGTGATTCCTACATTCGGCATAGTAACCACCGGTAAAGAAGTCAAAGAAGATCCTAGTGGGGATTCTAGGTATTTCACTACTGTTACAGGCAACCTAGAAAGCTATAGCCCAGAAGCAGCAGGCACCAAACAGATACAAGGCGGTTGGTTACAGGCTTTGGGAGCTATACTCTCTCACTGGAAACTAGGACAGTTCTTGTTTGAAATGGGTACGGGTCTCTATCTAGGAGGTGTTAGTCAGCAAATTAGACCTGCTATGGATGGCTCTGCTGTTAATGCCCTAGCTAGGCAGAACAGATACATAAGTTCTCCTTGGACTACCAAAGCTCGAGAATTTGCTAGAGCCAGAGTATCGCAGAGTCCAGCCTACAAGCCTGCTAACAACACGAAAGCCGCATAAACAGCGGCTTCCATGTTTTATGATGTGGTGTAAGACCTTAGGTTCTAGCTAAAGCAGACCCTAAATCCCTGTTATTATCTCCTTCCAGTGCAAGAAAATAATCACGAGCAAACTCGGGACCATATGGCCTCTGAGTTACACCCACACTATATCTGGTACTACCAGCTCCATTGGTGATAGCACCTGTTACGGCGCTATTCATAGTGAGAAGAATTATAGCTCAGACTCTTTTATAAAATCAAGTGGTTGCCTAGCATCTGGGAGCTTTTTGGATAGACTCTATTTAGCCCTAGTTGCTAGAACAAAAATATAGATATAACAAACAAAAGCTACCAGCAAGCCTGTGTCCCAGTTGGGGACTGGGCTTGTGCCTTGAGTTAGCTCCGCTATCTTGGCTATCAAAGGACCTATCACTGCCCCGCCTATAATAGCCGTACAGAGAATAGCAGAAACAGAACCAGAATAATCTTTGGAAAAACTATTAGTGGCAAGTCCATAAATAGTCGGAAACATAATAGATATAAAGAAACCTAATAGAGGGAAAGCCCATAAAGCCTGATTTAGCCCTCCGCTCATAGCTAAATACAGAGCCAAGGAAGCTAGAGAGATATAGATCTGGATAGCTGTTCTAGCCGGGATTTTGTCCAGAACTATAGAGCCCAAAAGTCTGCCTAGGAGTAAACCACCCCAATAATTACTGATAGCCATATTCTTACTAAGCTCGGCTGCCTCGCCTAGCACCATAGAAATATGGTGTTTGTCTTCTAGATAGAAAGCTATGGTATTAGCAACCCCAACTTCTACACCGACATACAAAAAAATTCCGACAGCATAGAAATAAATCAAAGGCTTAGTAGTTAAAAGTTCTAAAGTCAGATTCTTACCTCTGTGCTTAAGACCTACTATTTTTTCTGAGATTTTCTCAATAAGGTTTTTTTGATCACTAGGGTATTTAGGTAGCGCTAAAGCTAAAAACATAACCATAGAGATGAGAGTAAAGACCCAATAAGTCGTAGTCCAATGCAAACCCTGAGACTTAATCAGGGTAACGATTTGAGGGGCAGCATATCCACCTAGACCATTGACGACCATAAAAGCTGTTAGGTTGCGAGAATATTTGGCTGGATCTGAAATATCACTAACTAAAGGGTTGATGGCGACCTGAATACCAGTAATGCCGATACCACAACAAAACATAGAAAGCATATTCATAGTAAAACTCGGTACAGCAGCGAACAAAGCCACTCCTAGAGTAGTAATAGCTGAGCTTAATAAAAGAGTGTTTTTTTTGCCTTGGCGTTCCATAAAAATCCCCCAAGGTATAGAGGTCAAACCATAAGCCACAAAAAACAAGGCAGCAAGAAAAGCTGATAATGAAGAACTAACTTGATAAGTCTCACGAATCTTAGGGATAATGGCTCCAGCCACATTGGAGATGGCTCCAAAAGAAAAATAAGCGAAGGCTATAGCGAATAATAAGGCTCCATAAGAGTTTTGTTTTTTGGATTTGAATAAAGCGAAGAAATTAAAAGTTTTGTTGCTTTTGGATTTGAACATAAAGGATCTCCTAGAATGAGCTAAAATATTAACACATTATTATAATGTTATAATATCCCTGAAAAAGCTCTTGGGTAAAGCCTTTTGGAGTGTGCTAGAATCTCTTATTCGTATGGCAAGTAAAGTAGATGTAATGCTCCTAGAAGATGTGGCTAATTTAGGCCTCTCTGGAGAGCTGACAGAAGTCAAGAGAGGTTATGCTCGTAACTGTCTTCTACCCAAAGGATTGGCTGTTATGGCTGACGCCTCTACGCTTAGAGCCTACGCCAAACGCAAAGCCAAACTCGAAGCAGCTTTCGCTCAACGCAAAGCCGAAGCTGAGGAGATTAGGGAGAGACTCCAAAGCAATTTTGATAATTCTAGAACTATAGTCATTCAGTCTAGAGCTGGTGACAGCGGTAAACTTTTTGGTTCCATTAGCAAAGACCAGTTGGCTCAAGCTATTTCGGATCAGTTTTCCATTGATATCCTCAAAACACAAATCATCAGCAAAGACAGTATCCGTAATCTTGGTGAATATGAAATCAAGGTCCAACTTCTTAGTGGCATGGAAGCTCTAGTTAAAGTCAGAATAGAAGCTTCTTAGGGATTAGATTGAAACTTAGTTTTTTAGGTGCCACTCAAACTGTAACAGGCTCTAAGTATCTCCTAGAGAGTAGGGGTAAGCGCATACTGATAGATTGTGGTCTTTTCCAAGGACTCAAAGAACTAAGACTTCGTAATTGGTCTAGTTTGCCCATAGATCCCCGTAGCATAGATGCTGTAATCCTCACCCATGCTCATCTAGATCATAGTGGCTATCTGCCTTTGCTGGTTAAAAATGGTTTTCGCGGCAATATTTATTGCACAGCGGCAACTAGAGATCTTTGTGAGATTTTACTAGTGGATAGCGGTTTCCTCCAAGAAGAAGACGCAAGGCGAGCCAATAAATATTCTTATTCCAAACATAAACCTGCTTTAGCACTCTACACGGAAGCTGATGCCCACCGCGCATTAGAGCATTTTGTGGCTTTGGATTTCGAAAAAACTTATCATATAGACAACAAAATATTTTTCAAATTTAGACCCGCAGGACATATACTGGGAGCGGCTTTTGTTCGGATAGATGACACTAATACTAGTATAACTTTCTCTGGAGATATAGGGCGCCAAGAAGATCCTCTGATGTTCAAACCCGCTTCTTTAGAGGATAGTGACTATGTCGTAGTAGAGTCTACCTACGGTGATAGATTACATTCTCAAGACAAGGTAGAGGATGAATTAGCTACTATTATCACAGAAAGCAGTCGCAGAGGGGGTTCTATACTGATAGCTTCTTTTGCAGTAGGTAGAGCCCAAAGCATACTGTATTATATCCATAAACTCCAAAGCCTAAAACGAATCCCCGAGCTGCCTGTATATCTAGACAGCCCTATGGCTACTAGTGCTACTGAATTGTTTTGTAAATATCATCTTGAGCACAAACTTAATGCCAAAGAAAGTCGAGAGGTCTGTGACACAGCTAGTTATATCCAGAACAAAGAAGAATCTAAGCGCATCAGTAATCCTAGTCTGCCTTCTATTATCATCTCTGCTAGCGGCATGGCTACTGGTGGACGCATACTACATCATCTCAAAACCATGCTTCCCAATCATCGCAACAGCATAGTCTTCGCTGGTTTTCAAGCTGCTGGAACTAGAGGGCGGGACTTAGTGGAAGGAGCCAAAGAAATCCGTATACATGGAGAGAACTATAAAGTTAGAGCAAAGATACATTGTCTAGATAGTGCTTCTGCCCATGCAGATTATAAAGAACTTTTAGTTTGGCTGAGAACTTTTCCCGGAGCCCCCAAACAAACATTTATTACTCATGGTGAAGAGAGTGCTAGCGCTGCCTTGCAAGAGCAGATAGAGACTGAATTCGCTTGGCATTGTACTGTGCCCAAATATCTTAGTAGTTATGAGTTATGAGGACCCGCTACTTGCCTAGCTTTTCTAATGCTAGGATAAATATTATGACAGTCTCTTACAAAGGTATTTTCATCAGCATAGAAGGTCCTGATAAAGCTGGCAAAACTACTCAACTCCAGATGCTCAAAGCTTACTCAGAGCAGCACTCTAAAGACTGGTTATTTACTCGTAATCCCGGTGGGACTGAGCTAGGTAACAGACTGAGAGCCATAGTTCTAGATAACAAAGAAGTCATATCCAATATGGCTGAACTCATGATCTATATAGCAGATAGGGCTCATCATGTGGATCAATTCATCAGGCCCAATCTAGAAGCTGGTCGTGTATTGATTTGCGACAGGTTTATAGATAGCACTCTTGCTTATCAGGGTTATGGTCGCAACATAGACCTCAAACTTATAGAGCACATGAACAGTGCCGTCTGTGCTGGGGTCAAACCTAGTCTCAGTATACTTTTGACAGTATCAGAGAAGGTTGCAATGGAACGCAACAAAAACGCAGAAAAAGACAGACTAGAACAAGAATCCAAATTATTTTTTGTAAGGGTGCGTAATGGCTATAACACTATCGCCAAATCTGAGCCAGATAGATTCAAAGTTATCAGCACAGATTTCCTCAATCCAGCAGAAGTACACGAGCAAGTCATAGCCTACATAGAAGACCATATCGCTGACCTTCAGAGACACAGATGAAGAGGACTATTTTAGTAACAGGAGCCGCAGGTTTTATCGGATCTCATCTCGTAGATTGGATTCTAGGGCATGAGCCAGAGACTCAAATTATCGCTGTTGATAATTTTAATGATTATTATGCTCCCAGCCTCAAACGCCAGAACTGTGCTGGACATCTCAAAGATAGTCGCTACAAACTTTATGAAGGAGATCTTTGTGATTTTGATTTCCTCGAAAATATTTTTCGCAAAGAAGCTTTGACACATATAGTGCATCTAGCTGCTAGTGCTGGTGTGAGACCCTCAGTAGAGCAGCCTCTGTTCTATCACCACAATAATGGCAGTTCTACGGCTAATCTTTTAGAACTAATGTCCCGCAGTCTTAGCCATATGGCCAAGGGCAAAACCAATCCTAAACAAGATCCTAGCTTGGCTGCTTGTATTTGCAAATTTGTATTTGCGTCCAGTAGTTCAGTTTATGGAGAGAGGGAGACTGCTCCTTTCAGGGAGACAGAAGACATCAGTAAGCCCATCAGTCCCTATGCTGCCACCAAAGTCGCTGGTGAAGCCATGACCCATTGTTTCCATTATTTATATGGAGTTCCTTCTGTTGCTCTTAGGTTTTTTACTGTCTATGGTCCTCGTCAGCGCCCAGATTTGGCTATTCATAAATTTGCCAAACTCATTTATGAAGGGCAGCCCATTAGTATTTATGGCGATGGTTCTGCTAGAAGAGATTTTACTTACATAGATGATATTATTCAGGGTTTAGTCCAAGCTATAGATTTAGATTGTGGCTATGAGATTTTTAATTTGGGTGAGTCTCGCACTACAGATGTCCTCACTCTCATCTCTCTACTAGAAGAACGACTAGGTCGTAAAGCTATTATTCAGTATCTAGATCCCATCCCCGGTGATGTGCCCCTAACTTGTGCAGATATCTCTAAAGCCTCTCAACAACTGGGTTACAAGCCTCAGGTTCTGATAGAAGAAGGCTTGGATAAGTTTGTGGAGTGGTTTTTGAGAACCCGATAGAGTTTTGCTTTTACTCAAGAGATAGGGCTTCTAGTATATCTGCGACAGTTTCTCCTTGTTGAATTAAGGCACGGCCTATTAATTTTCGTTCGTCAGAATTTAAACCCGATGTGGTATTAAGCGAGAGAGGATTATTGCGCACTTGAAGCGCATATTGGTTTAATGATAAGCCGTTGATATTCAAAGGTATTTTGTGACCGGTTGCCTTGAAATCATTAATGGAAGAATCTGTTTGTTGGCTTTTTAGAACTTCTGCAAAGAGATCTTCTGCAGACAAAGTATCTTTGATGTTTTGTGGGATTTGGGTCCACAGCTCACAGAGTTTGGATTTGCCAGCAGCTCCTTGGATTAAAACTAAATAATTATTCTGATTAAGATTTTCCCCCCATTCTTGAGCTAACCATAAAGATAAGTCTGAAGCGGGCGATAAAAGCATTCCTATGATCTCATCTTTATCATCCTGTTCAAAAATTTTGGATCTAATGATTTCTAGAAATTTTGTTTTAAGATCTAAGCCTTTATCAACAGAAAACCTAAAATCAAAAATTATCCCTAAAAGTTCTAAGTATTGGGGATGGGCTAGCTTTAAAGTAGCTAAGTCTCTTTGAATTCTTTGTACAATACCCGCTTTCATTGTTTGATGACTATCTAAGGTACGGCAGAGTAGAACAGATAAATATTTGGGATCTGTCTCTATTTGTGTGAGTTGGAGTTGGGTCCACCAATAGGCAAGCCCAGTATTGCAGATATGTCTTCGCTTGAGATCATCAGCTAAAACAATCTCTCTAGCAATTGTTGAGCGGTTTGCTTCTAGTCTACAAGCGAAAGCCATAAGACATTCGTCTGCTAATAAAAGCTCCCGAGCTTCTTTGCTAGGAGTAAACTCATAAGTTTTTATTAGTTGTTTTGCTGTTTTTATTTTTTTTTGTCTCAAAGCTAAATCTAGAACTAATTCACCTAAATCTTTGCTTTGTCCTTGGATAATAAAGTCCCGAATAAAATCTGGAAAGTCTCCCAATTTAAGCAAGAGCCTTGCTCTTTGTTCCAAATAATTTGTTTCTGATTTTGGAATAAGTTTCTCAAGAATCTCTTGGGCTAGAGTGTTCTGATTGGTTCTCAAGTATCCTAAGAGTCGCTCCTGATTTTGACCTAGCGGATCTTCAGTAGCTGGTTTGAGCTGACTGGTTATATCTAGAACCACTGCTTGTCGCCTTGATGTTAAAAACAGTACTACCATTCTAAAAGCCTTAGTTTAGCTTTATTCTGCTCATCAGCACTAGAATACATTTGCTTTTTAAAATCTTATTTTTGATGATTCACTAATAATTCTGCTAGAGTAAATTATAATAATATTATAATCACATTGGGGTCTGCTGCAAAAGAGCAGCCTTTTTCTATGTATCAAGACTGGTTTGGCTTTTTTTGGGGGGGGACCTTGAGTTGAAGGCTAGCTCTTATGCAAGAATTATACAAGGATTTTAAGAAATCATGAAGAAACTTGAGTTGCATTGGCGCATTTTTATAGGTATGGCCCTTGGTGCCGCCCTAGGTTACTGTTTTTCAGCGAATAATCCCGATCCCAGTAATACGAACCCCCATCTAGGTTTTCTAGAACTAGCCCATATAACTTGGATGGGAGAGCTTTTTCTTAAACTCTTGCAGATGATAGTTATACCTATCATAGTCTGCTCCCTCATTAATGGTGTTGGACATTTACCCATCAAAAGCCTTGGCAAGATGGGTTTAGCCACTGTTTTGGTCTTCAAGGTTCAGATGTTATTTGCTGCTGCTTTTGGTTTACTCTGGGTTAATTGGTTGAAACCCGGTCAATATATAGATCTGCACAAAATCCTAGATTCTGGTGCTCATGCAGAACAAGTCAAATTTATCACTGAAGCCAAACCTAACTTAGTGGATGTTCTACTAAGCATGGTTCCTGCGAATTTTTTCTCAGCCTTATCCACAGGTTCTCTACTGCAAATCATCTTGTTCTCCATGTTGATTGCTATAGCCCTAGTTAAAGTCAAGAATGGAGACAAAATCCTAAGTCTCTTCAAAGTCTTTCTGGATGCGATACTCAAGGTTACACATTGGATTATGCAATTAGCTCCTTTTGGAGTTTTTGCTCTCATCACTAAAACCGTTGCAATAGGGGGACTCAGTTCTATAGCTGAATACAGCATGTTTATGGTGACAGTGATAGCTGCTCTCATGAGTATGCTTTTCGTTGTTGGTAGCATTATGGTGCATTTTCTGACAGATTTTTCTGTGCCGGAGTTCTTCTCCAAGATGCGTGAAGCGATGCTCACTGCTTTTAGCACTTCTAGCTCGGCTGCTACTATACCCATCTCTCTTGAGACCATGGAAAACAAATTCGGAGTCCCTAATCGTGTTGCTAGTTTTGTAATACCCCTCGGTGCGACCATGAGCATGAATGGGGCTGCTATTTACGAATCCATCGTTACTTTGTTTATTGCTCAGGCTTGGCTCCCTGAGCCGCTTAGCCTCGGTCAACAAATCTTTGTAGTCTTCATGGTCTTGGTCTCTACTTTCGGGACACCGGGGATACCGCATGGTAGCTTGATTACACTAGCTATAGTCTTAGAAGCCGTTGGTCTACCTCTAGAAGCTATCGGCGTTATCCTCAGCATAGATAGAGTTTTGGATATGTGCCGTACTATGGTCAATGTCAGCTTTGATAATATTTCTTGCCTCATCCTAAATCGTTTTGTAAAACTTGATGAAGATTCTATTCCAGAAGACGCACTCTTCCAAAGCCTAGATGAGGAGCACCGTCTGGCTTTGCAGGCTGCCCGAAATTAGAGAACGGCTTCCCAGAGTTCCGTATAAGTTTTAGCTATATAAACATTGCTCAGGCTGAGGGTTTCAGGGAAATTACCATGTAAAACAAAATCCTCGAAATCATCTGAATATTTAGTGATAAAAGATTTATACTCAAAATTTTTGAATATACTAGGATCTAGTTTACTTAAAGAGACTTTGGAGAACAAATCCTTGAGCTAGTCTCTTGCAAATTTTCATCAAAGGCAAAAAATAAAATTCGCTTAGGATCACAAATTTCTTCTTGAATGGATTGGAGCAATTGAAACATTAGAGTGCTTTGTATGATTCTCTGTTCTAGGTATTGATCC
>CAZASO010000002.1:18610-26261 GCA_964487825.1 uncultured Gammaproteobacteria bacterium | reverse complement strand
TGCATAAAATCGTATGCATAAAACTCATTTTATGCACAAAACGCTGTGCATAAAACCACCCTCCCTGCGTAAAATGTTACTGAGCAGCTGTAAAGACCCTAGTTTGAGGTCTTTTGACTAGGGTTTTCATAAACCCATTACGAATATCAAATAAAATCTCTTCTCCAACTATAGCCTTATCAGAGAGTTGAGCATAAGCATTACCAGTCAAAATAGCCTGATCTAGTTTGGCGTCTTGGCTTTGGTTCATGATGACCTGCCTAGCCTCAGCATAAGCATCTGCTGTATATAGCCTGATATGACTATTGCGGCTAGTCGAATAAGCTGAGAAGATTTGTCTCTCAGTTTCAAGAACTACTAAGTCAGCAAAAAGATATAAAGGTTTTTGCTCGTCTGTGAAATAAAGGATTTTAGTGTTGCTAGCTATGCGTACTAGTTTTTGTTTTGGGAGATATTGTAGATCATTAGACTCTACTCTTTTATCTTTTTCTAATAGAAGCACCTGATTCAAAAAACTAATCATATTAATTTGGTTTTTATTGTTGAACTCGATCTCAGCTTGAGTGCTACTAATATCTCTCTCTGCACTATCAAAAAAAACCCGCCCTTCAGCTTTAGCTTTATGTGCTATAAAATCAAACTCTTGATAGTCTGCTTTAAGAATATCAGTAGTCCCTGATTTGGAAGTCAATCCCTGATTGCTTTTTATTTCTGAAACAACTTGGGAATTTTCTGGGGCATAACATCTAAGTTTTTGATGGGGGACATCATAGTCCATGTGATCTGCATGAATATCTATGTCTTTGGACTCAAGGAAGACAGAACCCCAGAAATTAATCTCACTGGGATTGGCTGAGTTCTCTGGGCTTAGCATCTCTACCCTGTCAGCACTGATAAGGTAAGCCCCGACCCTAACTTTAGTATGACCCTCCAAGCTAGATTTTTTGTCTTTGAAGCTAAGCTTATCAGCTTTGATAATCTCAAAATCATCAATAAGATTAGAGGTTTTAGCCAGAACTGCTAAGTCCAGCAAGCTGAAAAGCAGTAATAAAGCTATGCTAACAACTCTATCGTAGAAGGCTCGCGAACAAAAGCTCATACTCTGTCTAAGCTAGCATGAATAGACTTGTTATGAAATGGCTTTTTTGTCCATCTGCGTTTTAGACTTGTTACAAAATGGCTTTTTGTCCATTAGGTCATAGTCCTACAAACTATGCACATTCCCCTCGATAATAGCCTGCTGACTAGCAAAATCATAAATAATGCTATCAGCGTAAATAGTTCTAGAGTTCTGAACTATATGGGGATTGCCTTTGAATGTGGCTATGCGTGGTTTTGCTTGGGCGTTAGCTTCTACTATCATTTCGGCGGCATAGCAACGAAGTTTGTCTGTGATAACTTCGACAGAGCCTTTGGCGTGGATTTCTCCAGATTTGTAGATGAGGATTTCAGAGGCTTTAACTTGGCTTCCATTCTCTAGAACCGCTTGGGCATGACCTTTGGCGACTATTGGTCTATCTAGTCCTATGATTAGTTCATCAGCACTAAGTTTGCTATTGGATTCAGAGATAGAAGCGTGCCCGTGGCTACGAATAGAATGAAAATCTTTGGAGATAAAACCTTCATCTCCAGTAACAATGGCGATGTTCTTAGAGTTTTTGCGTAATTGCCAGTGACCGCGAACCTCTATCTCTGCTTGGTTTTGAGCGAAATGTATCTCGGAGGCAGTAAGCTGATGAGTCCCGTCACTTGAACGCAGCTCTGCTCCATCATAAAGACGAATGGTTTTTTGTTTATTGTTTAGCAAAGCATATCTGGCTTTGATGGTGAAGCTAGGACTTTTGGATTCATAGACGGTGATAAGAACATCTTCTACTCGTCCTTGGTTTTGCTCTTGGTCTAGATCTGCCTTTGCCGCTTCTAGAGACCATTTGAGTTTGTTAGTTTTGGAATCTATCTCACTAATTTTGTAATTTTGAATACTGAGCTTAGCTTTTTCAAAATCTTCGGGAAGCTCAGTGCTATTGATGGTTATAAAAGCTGAGATCCCACTATATATAAAAAAAATCAGCCCCAAAATCAAGGGGCTGAATAAGACAATAGAGGACCGGTTTCTACGAAAGAACTGATTCACTGATTTTGTCTTTTTTGTTTTTGGCAGTTAGTTCATCGAGCTGCTGACCGAGAGCTGCTGCTCTTTCTTGGATGCCTTTGGCTGAATTACGAAATTGAGCATCGGCTTTGGCTCTAACATCACGAAGTTTCTCAGCAGCTACTTCTTGTATCGCTGAAACCCGTTCTTTGAGAGAGTTGAGGCACTCTGAAGAACTAGCTTGGATATCACGACGGGTTTCATGACCAGATTTGGGAGCTAGTAAAATACCTGCAACGACTCCCGCACCTAAACCATAAGCTAGACCCGTTAGAAATTTAGCTAGGCCTTTTTTGTTTTTATTCATATTAGTGTTTGTTTCTTCCATGAAAGCCAATTATAGCAAGGCTCTGGACCTCTTCGCCTAGGGCTTTATAAGTCTGAATTGTTGCTGAGAATTAGCGTTTATTGAAAACAGAAAAAAGACTGTCTTTGAGGGAGACCACAAAGTTAGCAATTTTGGAGCCAAACTCTATAACACTCTCACTAATGCTCCCTATGCCAGAAGTCAATCCGTGAGTGTAGTCCCTAAGTGTTGTCACTAGGGCATTAGCTGCTTCGAGGGTCTTGGTGAGTTGAATAAAGACAGGTACCAAAAAGATTAAGAAAACTATACTCGTTAAAGCGAGAATAGCAAGAGATACTACTAAAACCAAATCAAGTATATTGTGAGATATTGATAAATCCATATTATTAGAGGGATATTTTGTTTGCGACCTCATCTCCTATTTCATCAACATCACTATTCAAAATATCCTGAATGTGATGTTCGCGTTTGCGATTAGCTTCTAGCTGTTCATGTACTTTCTCTGTTTTTACTTTGGCACTCTCTAAAGATTCTCTGAGTCTCAAACCCAAATCTTCAGAAATACCTATCAATAATTTCCAAAAAGAAACCCCTAGCTCTATCCCATCATCAATAAGGGTTTTGACTCCATTCGGGAGCCTAGACATTTTGTTGAAGAAGGTTTTGCCGGGTATAGGCAAAACAAAAATAGCAGCTATAAAACCTGCTACAGTACCTAACAGAAACAGAAAAAACCTAACCACAAAGCTAATTTTAACATGTGATATACTCTAGGCGCACATAGAAATGTAGTAGTGATAATCAATCATGGATAAAGCTTATTCGACTTATAGTAGAGTAGAACTCAATGAAATAAATAAAAGTCTAGAAGATAGTTGGTCTTTTGAAACTAGGGCTATACTCAAAAGCCAAGCCGCTGACCCCGCTACAGGTTCGACTATTTTCCCTATCTACCAAACTTCGACCTATACTCAAAGAGGTATAGATGACAACAAAGGTTATGTCTATTCTAGATCTGGCAATCCCAATCGCAGTGCGGTTGCTGATGTCATAGCCTCTTTAGAATCTGCTAAAGATGCTTTTGTTTATCCCTCTGGTATTTCAGCAATACATGCAGTCATGCAGCAACTAAAAGCTGGAGACCATATTATCTCTGGTTCAGATCTTTATGGTGGGGCTCATAGACTCTTTGAACAAATCTTCAGCCCTCTTGGTCTCGAATACACTTATGTAGATACTAGGGAGCCAGCAAATATTCTGAATGCCATCAAAAGCAATACTAGATTGATTTGGCTAGAATCACCTAGTAATCCTTTAATGAGACTTTGTGATATCTCTCTCATTAGTCAAAGCATAGCCAAATACAATGCAGATCATGGTCTTACAGATCTGGGTCTACCTATATATCCCGGCTCATCCAGAACTGAGACCAAAGCCCCCAAGCGCATACTGATTGGTTTTGATAATACTTTCGCTTCACCCTATCTTCAAAGACCTTTGGAATTAGGGGTAGATATAGTAGTCCATAGTGGAACCAAATATTTAGGTGGACATTCAGATGTACTTATAGGAGCTGTAGTAGTTCGTGATCCAGATATTGCTGAGGTCTTCAAGTACCATCAAAACGCTACTGGTTGTATAGCAGGGCCTTTTGATTCATGGATATTAATGAAAGGTATCAAAACACTGGCTGTGCGCATGAAACAGCATCATGAGAACTGTATGCTAGTTGCTGAATATCTTTCAAAGCACCCCAAAGTCGAATCTCTCTATTGTCCTGCTCTAGTTTCCAACCCTCAATATGAACTCTACAAAAGACAAATGAGTCTTTATAACGGTATGTTGGCTTTTGAGTTTGCTGGTGATTTTAATAAAGTTAAAGAGATAGTCTCCAAAGCTAAATTATTTCAATTAGCAGAATCTTTAGGTGGAGTCGAAAGTCTTATAGGACATCCAGCCAGCATGACTCATGCAGCAGTTCCTAAAGCTAGAAGGCTAGAACTCGGTATTAATGATAATCTCATCAGATTGTCTATAGGCATAGAGAATGTCCGAGATATCATTAATGATCTTGAACAAATGATGTCCTAATGATAATCCCCTTAGAAGAATTTAAACAAAGACGCAATAAAGTTCTGACCTATTTGGCAGAACAAGGCAAAAGACTATTAATACGAAGTGGTAAAGAAAAAATTTATAGTAATGATGTTCATTATCCGTTTAGAGTGGATAGTGATTTTTATTATCTCTCTGGAATTGATGAGCCAGAAGCCGCTCTAGTACTGGACCCTAAGGCTCAACATCCTTATACTCTATATCTTCAGCCACCTAATCCAGAACGAGAGATCTGGGAAGGTCCTTACATGAGCTTTGACAAAGCTCGCTCTATGGGAGCAGACCTAGTCTTGGATATAGCTAAACTAGAAGAAACAGATGATGGCTATTTAGGTAATAGAGATATAGTACATTCTCTTCGTAGTATCAAATCCAATGCTGAACTAGCTTGTATTCGCAAAGCCTGTCAAATAAGTCTTCAAGCTCATGAAGTTTTGCGCCAAGAACTCAATGCAGGCATCTACGAATACGAGCTAGAAGCCTCTCTCCATAATGTTTTCAGGTCTCAAGGAGCTAGAGGCTGGGCCTACCCTTCGATAGTAGCTAGTGGTGCAAATGCTTGTATCTTACACTACACTGCTAATGACTCTCTCATTCGTTCAGGAGATTTGGTTTTGGTAGATGCTGGGGCTGAGTTTGAATATTATGCTAGCGATATCACAAGAGTCTATGCTGTAGATGGCAAAATGACTAAACAACAACAAGATATTTATGATCTAGTTCTGGCTGCTCAGCAAGCTGCTATCACTACTATCAAACCGGGTTCCAGCTTCAAAGCTACTCATGAGGCGGCTTCTAGGGTTATCGCAGAAGGGCTCAAGCAATTAGGCTACATTAAGGATTCTCAGAACCCTGAAGAACTGAAGCGATATTATATGCACGGAACAGGTCATTCACTAGGCTTAGATGTTCATGATAGAGGCATTGCAAGAGTCAAAGAAAAAGACACAGCCTATGTACCCGGCATGGTGACTACGGTTGAACCGGGTATTTATATTCGCGAGATTGGTCTTGGGGTGCGTATCGAAGATGATGTGCTGGTTACTAATGATGATCACGAGATACTTAGTGGTTCTTGAGTCCTGTCTGCAAAGCAGCTGCATCTGCGACAATACGAAGTTTATGTGAGTAATGTGAAATCATATAACCAAGACCTGTTTCTGTATCTTCAAAAGCTCGACGCAAAGAAGGAGCCTTGTCTTTGCCTTTGACAACGACCACTATGGAGCCTTGACTAAGGCTCTCCGATCTAAAAAGGTCTGTCCCTATAGTTAGAGCTTCTTTGATAGTTTCTCCTTGATATTTATATTTATTGCGCATATCAAAACCATTTAGAGAGACTAGAGAAATATCAGAATTGATATAACCGGCTTCTGCGATTAAAGCTATATGGGCTATGCTAGGATCCGCTCCCAGACCGAGATAGATACGCCTAGGGCCACTCTCTCTATATAGTTCTTGTTCAAAACTTTTAGGATCTCTGGGATCTATCGCAAAAAAAGGTCTTTGAGAGACTATGCTAGGCAAAGAACGACGAATGGCTACGGAGAACCTTGGGTCTTCTGGACTCATAGTAGCTTCTAACTCAAAATGAGCCTTAGAGGGGATTAGAAGCTCATCTATATGAGAGAGCCTGAGTTGAGGGTGCAGCTCTTGGGGATTGTTGAGGTAATACTCATTGAGATATTTGTAAATATCTCCTTCAAAAGTTTTACCTGAGGCTAGCAAGATTAGTCCTTGTTTTTTGAACTCGGTGATAAGCTCAGTAGCAATGGCTTTGTCTAGCTCTCGGCTATCAGCATAGTGTTCTATTGGATAATTAAAACTCATCTACAATCTCGGCTATAGAATTGAAAATCCTATGATGTTTTTTGATCTCATTAATTATCCTAGGGGCAGACCGCTCATGAGGCAAGCTTTTGGAGTTTGATTCTGGATTAGGATATATACCCTTGAGCTTAAGTTTGCGAGCTTCTATATGTTCAAGACTAAGAAGACTATGATTAATAGTGCCCAGCTTAGTAGAAATTACTAACAGTAAATCTATGTCTAAATCATGGATTAAATTTGAGACCAAGTAAGTCTTATGGATAGGCACGGCAAGCCCCCCCGCCCCCTCGACTATAAGCCAAGAATGTTTGCGCTTAATATCATGAAACTTAGTCAGGATGCGCCCTATGTCGATCTCAATGCCTTGACACTCCGCAGCAAAGCTAGGAGCCGCAGGATAGTCCAAAGCATAAGTGTTATAGGTGGGCAGCCCTTTAATCTCTTGCGATATATAAGCTGAATCAGTCTCATTAAGACCGCATTGTATAGGCTTATAATAAGCCAAATCTTGAAGAGCCCAACCTTGTCGTATCAACTCTTTGAGGATTTGAGCTGATACGAAAGTTTTACCTACATTAGTGTCCGTCCCAGAAATAAAAAGACAAGGCATAGGGACAGAATTATCGCATAAGTCATAATTAGACTGATATGCGCCTATTATTAGTTTTTGTGTTTATGATTAGTTTAGTAGCTTGTAGTATCAAGAGACCAGATCCTTGTGTACTTCCAAACAATACTCAGCAAGCTACTCTAACTATGCAAGAGCTGAAACCCAAATATCAAGAGCTTCTCAGAGTTGCAAGTGCAGCATTGAATAAATCTTATGCGCCTTATTCCAAATTTCATGTAGCAGCAGCAGTCCTAACTGAAGATGGGACTATCATCACAGGCAACAATGTAGAAAACGCTGCTTGGGCTAGTATCTGTGCAGAGAGAGCTGCTATCGTCAACGCTAATGCCCAAGGCAAACGCGATATAGTTGCTATCGCTATTATTGCTCAAGCCTATGATTCTCAAGGCCATATCCAAGCAGTCCCTGAGCCTATCGCGCCCTGTGGTGTTTGCAGGCAAGTGATCTATGAGTTTGCCCTAGACCACGATATAGATATCATTATGTCCAACACAGCTAGAGACAAGATCATCATCAAAACCATTAGTGAGCTTTTGCCTATGGCTTTCGGCCCCAAAGACATCGCATCGCATTGAGCGTAACGCAGTTATTGGCGATTTCGCAGCTTCTTGATGAC
>CAZASO010000002.1:13236-18510 GCA_964487825.1 uncultured Gammaproteobacteria bacterium | reverse complement strand
GACGAGCGTAACGCAGTTATTGGCGATTTCGCAACAAGTCTAATAAGATGAACATATGCCCCAACAAATCCTTAGTATCGGTGGTCTCAAAATCAAAGCAGGAGACCGCAAACGCATAGATATTAATTTAGCCAAACTTTATGATTTTAATTCTATAGACCTCACTGTAGAAGTGATTTCTGGCAAAGAACCCGGTCCGACTCTTTTCGTTTCTGCTGGCATGCATGGTGATGAGATTAACGGGGTAGAGATTTGTCGAAGATTACTTGGTCAAAAATGTCTCAAACATATCAAAGGTACACTGATAGTTATTCCTGTAATTAATTTATTCGGTTTCTATAGTAAGAACCGCTATCTCCCAGATCGTAGAGACCTAAATCGCTGCTTCCCCGGCTCTATGACTGGATCTCTGGGTTCTAGAGTCGCCAAGATTTTTATGGATGAGATCGTTAGTAAATCTACTCATGGTATAGATCTACATACTGCTGGTCATCATCGCTGGAACCTGCCTCATATACGAGCTTCTATTGATGATGCTAGGACTCTCAAACTAGCTAAAGCTTTTGATGTTCCAGTCATACTGAACTCCAGTGTGCGAGAGGGTTCTCTTAGAGAAGCCATCATTAATTCTCGTAACCCTATTCCTTTTGTGATCTTTGAAGGGGGTTGTGCTTTGAGATTCGAGGAGCACACTAGTAGAGTGGGTTTGAGGGGTATACTCTCTGTCATGCATAGTATAGGTATGTTGGATTCTGAGCATATGCCTTTCGAGAAAGAACAAAAAACCAAAATTTTCACAGCAAAATCCAGTTATTGGCTAAGAGCCGCTGAGGGAGGGATTTTTATCACCCACAAGAAACTCGGCTCTAAGGTTCGTGAAAATGAGAACATCGGCTATATCACAGATGCTTTTAATAATCAGCGCATTATAGTTAAAGCTCCCCAAGCAGGTCTGATTATAGGTATGACGGTCTTACCTCTAGTTAACCAAGGTGACGCTATGGTGCATATAGCAACTTTTGACTCTTTGGGTAAGGTCACTAAATCTTTAGTAGCTATGGGGGAGACTATGGATAAGTTTTTCACGACTTAACTTAGCCATATTCTTAGTCTTTTTCTGTAGTATTTTAGCCATATTTTTAGTCTTTTTTGCTCGCTTTCTGGTCATATTATTGGCGAACTGGGTATAATAAGCTCAAATGAGGCGTTTATTGGAGGCAGAGTTAAGAGCATGGGCTCAAAATCCTAAGCCCAAACCTCTACTGCTCAGGGGAGCTAGGCAGGTCGGCAAATCTTATTTAGCAGAACAAATTTGTTCTAATTTCCAAAATCGTTTTGTAATTAATTTTGAGAGAAATGAACAACAAAAATTCAAACAGCTTTTTACAGAAAAAAGTCCTGCGGAAATTTTAGAATACATCAAGTTTTTATATAACATAGATTTAAGGGCGAGTAATTCTATTTTATTTATTGATGAAATCCAAAGCTGCCCAGAAGCCATTACTAGTCTTAGATATTTTTATGAAGATTTTCCTTGCTTGCATCTTATTGCAGCAGGATCTTTGCTGGATATCAGTCTAAGCCAAAATTCGATTAGTGTCCCAGTCGGCAGGATAGATTATTTATATATTCATCCCCTGAATTTTCTGGAATATTTGGAAGCCAACCAAAAACCACACTATATAGAATATATCCGCCAACTTTCTTTAACCAAAGTAGCAAAACTAGATTTGCACGATGAATTAATGCAAGAAATAAAAAAATATATTTTAGTCGGTGGAATGCCTGCCGTCCTAAACAAATTTATCGAGTCATCGGAAACTTACCAAGAGGCTTTCGTTGAACAGAACTCAATCCTAGAGACATTTAGAGATGATTTTAGAAAATATGCTAGTCGAAGTGAACAGAAATATCTCAGGCTTGTTTTTGATAGTATCCCAATGCAATTTGCTAATAAATTTATGTTCTCAAGAGTAGACCCAGAGCAAAAAAGCCTAGCTCTCAAAAAAGCTTTATTTTTATTAGAAGAAGCTAATATCGCTAAACTTATATATCAGAGTAATCCCAATAGTCAGCCACTCGCTGTAGGTGTTAATCATAAATTTTTCAAAGTGAATTTTTTAGATTGTGGTCTTGCTAATCGTATTTTTAATATGGCTATTCCTGAATTATCCGAATTGAAATTTGAGGGGCTACATGCAGGTAAAATTACAGAACAGTTTTGCTGCCAAGAATTAATTAGTTACACTAACCCTAGGATACGGCAAGATATTTATTATTGGGCTCGAGAAGATAAATCACAAGCTGCTGAGATAGACTATTTGGTGGACATCAACAACACCGTAGTTCCGATAGAAGTCAAATCCTCACATAATGGCAGACTTAAGAGTCTAAAAATAATTATGGATACTTATAAACTTCAGCTCGGATTAAAAATTAGTGCAGAAAGACTCTCTTTGGATAATAAAATTTTGAGTCTACCCCTTTACGCTATTAGTGAACTTCCTCGGCTTAGCCAAGAAGCGCTTAAGGCTTAGAAGAAACTTCTTTCAAGTCCGTGTTAAGCTAAGAAATCATGAATAAGATTTTTTTGAGCTTCTTTGTTGCCGGGTTTATCTTCATCGGTATCTTTTCAAGTGCTAGAGCCTCTTCGCCTGTGCTCATACCCTTAAGAGTGGCTGGGGCTGCTATCGGGGCTCCTATTGGTGCAGCCACTGGTCTTGTTACTGGTATTTTCAAGGGGGCAGAAGATACTACTATGGTCTTTAACCCGACTAATCTTTTCTCACCTGTAACTGTAATCGCAAAGCCATTTAAGATAATAGGTGGCGCTCTTTTTGGAGCCATCAAAGGTTTTACGACAGGAGCCTTTCGTGGAGCTGGTTATGGCTGGAAGCTCGGTGAGAGAAAAAGTTAAATTATAAAAATTTTAAGTTTTTATTAAGATTTCATGCTAGGATTGTCACTTGGTCAAGTGCGGTGCAGATGGGGACAAGCTGTACCGCATTTTTTTGTTTATTCACAGGAGTAATTATTATTCTTTCTCCCTCTTTTGTTTATTGACAGCAGATCAATTCATCGCAGCTTTTCGTTGAGCTTTCTTGTCTAAAACTTTTTTGCGAAGTCTAATACTCTCAGGGGTAATCTCCACCAACTCGTCATCATTAATATAGACTAAAGCCTCTTCTAGATTGACTTTGCGAGGGACTTTGAGGGGGATAGTGGCATCTGAACCAGCGGCGCGCATATTGGTGAGGGCTTTTTCTTTGCTGAGATTGAGTTCTATATCTTGAGGTCGATTAGCTTCACCAACTATCATGCCCCTATAAATCTTGGTACCGGGATCCACAAAAAATATACCCCTATCACTAAACTGTTCTAGAGCATAAGTCGTGGCAACACCATTTTCTAGGTTAACTAGGGCCCCCGGTCTTAGTTGTCCGATCTCTCCAGAGTAAGGACGATACTCCCTAAAAGAATGGCTCATAATCCCACTGCCTTTGGTCATGCGCACAAAATCACTAGCAAAACCTATCAGTCCGCGAGTAGGAATAATATAGCGAAGCATAGTACGACCAGATTTGGAATCCATAAAAGACATCTCGCCGCGTCTACGGTTCAAGGCATCAATGCAAGTCCCTGAGTACTCTTCGTCCATATCTAAAACCAAATCTTCAAAAGGCTCCGATTTAATACCATTGATAGTTTTGATGATGACCTGAGGTTTGGAGACTTGGAGTTCATAACCTTCACGGCGCATATTTTCTAGTAAAATACCCAAATGCAATTCACCTCGTCCTGCGACTTTGAAGACATCTGTGCGGTCTGTATCTTCTATGCGCAAAGCAACATTAGTCTCTAATTCTTTGTAGAGGCGTTCCCTAAGCTGACGCGAGGTTACAAATTTACCTTCGAGTCCAGCGAAAGGACTGTCATTGACAGAGAAAACCATCTCTAGAGTAGGCTCGTCTACTTTGATGGAAGGCAATCCCTGAGTGATTTCTAAGCTAGAGATAGTGTCGCCGATATTGGCTTCTTGGATGCCGGCTAACATCACTATCATGCCAGCTTTAGCCTCTTCTATCTCGATTTTCTCTAAACCATTAAAGCCATAGATCTTGGCGATTTTTTTGCGACTAATCTCCCCAGTATCAGATTTGATGTGATTAACTTGGTCATTTACTCTAACAGAACCATCTCGAATGCGACCAACTAGCATCCTGCCCATATAGTCACTAGCGTCTAGGCTGATCACCTGAAATAAAAACGGTTTACTAAGGTCTCCGCTAGGAGCTGGGATTTCAGAGATTACTGTATCCAAGATTGTGTTGATGCACTTGTCCTTAGTTTCAATAGCTTGCAAAGCCTCATCTAGATTGAGTTTTGAGACACCGTTCACACCAGAAGCATAAATAACAGGAAAATCTATCTGTTCATCACCAGCTCCAAGATCTATGAATAAAGAATAAATCTCATCTATAACTCTACCTATCTCAGCATTAGGTTTGTCTACTTTGTTGATGACAACTATGGGCTTCAAACCCTGCGCAAAAGCCTTACTCAGAACAAATCTAGTCTGAGGCATAGTCCCCTCAAAAGCATCTACAAGAAGTAAACAACCTTGTACCATACTCAAGACTCGCTCTACTTCTCCACCAAAATCAGCGTGTCCGGGGGTGTCTACGATATTAATCCTGTAATCTTGATAACTAATACTAGTGTTTTTGCTCAAAATAGTAATACCGCGTTCTTTTTCAAGAGGGTTACTATCCATAACACAAGACCCATAATTTTTGTGTTGGGCAAAACAGCCAGTTTGATCTAAGATAGTATCTAACAAAGTAGTCTTGCCATGATCCACATGGGCAATAATAGCTATGTTGCGTATTTTAGAAATATCTGACACAAAGCACAGTCTAACAGGGTTTTAGGGCTTAAACTATGAGGATTTAATGAAATTCTTAACCTAAGCTTAACCATAAAACAATATATATCCTAGGTATGGACTTACATATTGCTTCTCATGTGCACAAAAAGCTTCATCCAGATCAGCCTGAGACGAATTGGCTTCAGATGATATTTGGGGCTACAGAGCCTCAAGCATTACCAGAGACTTTACTTGGAGTAGCAGAGCTAGAGACTCCGATTGCAGTGCCAGCAGAGTTACCGACTCTCAATAATGATATCGGAGAAGAGGAATTAACTATAACTGTTGAGCCCAAGCCCAGTCTAGAAGAGCCTTCTATCACGGAGCTCATTGCTTCAGCTTTTTCT
>CAZASO010000002.1:0-13136 GCA_964487825.1 uncultured Gammaproteobacteria bacterium | reverse complement strand
TGATTAATCCATGGGAACAGGGTTTGCCGCCAAGTGATTATATTCCGACGGATAGACAAGGGAAACCCGTTCAAGTAGATATTCCTACGGATAAGCAAGGAAGACCCTTTCATCAAACAGATGCCCTCATAGAAAAACAAGAGACCCTTGTAGAGGCTTCTGATATAGAAATTAAAACTAAAGTTGAGGAGCCTAGTGAAGGCGAACCTACTCTAGGTGTAGGTGATAGCGAGGAAGGCAAACCAATAGAAAATCCTGAGCCACCTATATCTGAACTTACAACTCATATGCTTGGCGAGGAAGACCACTGGTCTACAAAGCCGCCTCCAACTGGTTTTCAGCCACCTCATCGTGGCAAGCCGGGTATCCGCCCCCCAGTAGTTGTTGATCATAGAGTAACAACAATGGCTTTAGGTGAAGAAGACACACCATTTAAAGGGCTACCCCCAGCTTATGAGCGACCAACAGATGGTCTGAGGAGGATTAGACCTATATTCAATCCTAGGATTGGTAATATCGATTTTGAGGATTTCGGTTTTTTTGATGCTTTTATTTTTGGTAAACCCGGCCGTGCTCATAGAAAACAAGTTTAGAGATCTGCTGAAAAACGAAGTTTTGATGTGAGATCGTTTAGGAGACTGCTTGTTGCCAAGAATAAGACTTTTGCACTAAGCTAAGGGAAGCCTGATTTGGCTACAAACTTCAATGCTTCAAAAACCTCGAATTTTAGTTTGTGGCGGTGAGAAAGATTTCAATCTTCAGTGTTTTATTAGTAGAGCGACTCAACAGGGCTACGATCTAGTCCCCCTGCTCTTTTCAGATCAAAACTATCCTTTAATTGATTATGATATTTATCATAATCAGCTCACAATTAATCGTGAAGTCCTCACAGGCATTAGTGCAGTGATGATTAGATTTAATGTTTTTGAACAACTAGAAGGAACTAATGAACTTGCTGCTTTTATCGCAGAGGCTTGGGATACGGCTTTTAAGGGTTGGATACTTGCTCAAGACAATCTCAAAATATTGAACCCTAATCTTTCTATTCGACACAACAAAATCTATACCTTAGCTTTGGCGCGGCGTTTGGGAATTTCTATAGTAGAGACTCATGTTAGTAATGACTTAGTCCTCATGAATCAACTCGGTGCCACCAAGGCTCAAATCAGTAAGCACTTGAATGGAGGTAGAGCTACGGAACGGCTTCAACACTACAACATAGAAGAAGTAGGAGAGATTTTAGAGTTTCCTTTTTTTGTGCAAGAAGAACTAGTTCCACCTGAACTTAGAGTTTTTCGAATAGGCACCAAGCTTTTTGCTTTTGAACTTAGTTCCCCAGAACTAGATTATCGTAATGATCCTAAGACGACCATCACCCCTTGTGATATGGAACCCAGTCTCCAAGCACAAGTGATAGAACTGACTGATAGATTGGGTTTGAATTTTTCTGCTCTAGATTTTAAGTATTGTCCGCGTAGTCATAAAGCTCTACTGCTAGAAGCTAATAGCCAACCCATGTTTGCGGCTTTTGATAAAGTTAGCGATCATGCTCTAGTAGATGCCATGCTCGATTTGTTAAGTTGTTAAGGCTGCGAGAAGTTTGGAGGCGATATCCATTACTGGCATAGAGAGGATAGCAAGTATTCCCAAGCTATCCTTCTGCCAGTGATTAAGAGCCTGTCCGGAAAGTCCCATCTGCGTTGTTATGCTCGGACTCGTATCTGGGAGCTTTTCGAATAGGCTCTTAATTTAACCTAATTATTATTACTGCGTGAGATCTCTAGCCACACATTACCTGTGTAGAAGAGTTCCAAGACATCATTATTGTCGAAGGTAGTATTGCCTGAAGCTAAATTAATATTATTGCTGGAAATACCATTGTCATTGGTTTCAACAACAACAGTATTCACGAACACCAAGGTTAATTTTTGTCCTTCTTTAGCATCTATTATGCGCGACAAGGTTGTATGACCACTCTGACTTGACAGTTGCACAGAAGATGCATTATCAACATCCAAAGTACTACTTTCAAGAACCTTCTTGCCACCGTAATTTGCTGAACCGATAAGAGTCGCTAGCAATGTGCCTTTGACCGTTGTCGTTTGACCTTCAGTACCGATGAATTCCAAGTTAGGCAAATTGGTAATATTTTTTGCCAATCCAGCAGGAGTACTATCGTCATCAGAAACGCTATGCCCTCCTCCGCCTCTATGTGCCATGGTTTTTGTCCCACGAAGATCTTTAGCAGATGCTAACGACATACTAATACTAATAATAGCCAGACAACTGACTAAACTTCTTTTGTTCATGATTTAACTCCTTTATTATAATAGTTTGTATAGAAACATTTTCTATCCAAACTATTTGAATTGAATTAATTAAAGCACACTTGATTGGTATAGACTAGATTAAGTTACCTTAAGGATGCACTGAGAAACGCAGTTTTGAGGCGACATCCGTCATAGGTAGAGATTTAAGGACCCGCTAATCCAAAATCTTTTTTAGGGCCATTTCTAGCTCTGGTAGTAGGAATTTATAGCCACTTTCTTGAAGTCGCCGAGCCTCTACTTTGGCACTAGAGAGAAGCAGTGCATCTGCCATTTCGCCCAAAGCAAGCCTGAGAGCTAGTTTGGGGGCTGGGAATAAAGCTGGTCTCTTAAGGACCTTAGCTAAGATCTTAGTAAAGTCACTGTTGCGCAAAGGACATGGACTGACAAAATTTACTGGGCCTCTGAGACTTTCTGTTACTATGCAGTGATGTATAGCAGCAACTACATCCGCTAAAGCTATCCAACTCATCCATTGTTTACCATCACCCAAAATCCCTCCTAGACCGAGTTTGAAGATAGGCAGCATTTTGGCTAAAGCTCCTCCTTGGGAAGCTAAAATAATCCCAAATCGAGCATTTACTACTCTCATATTTATAGCTTGATTTGCAGCATCCTCCCAGTCTCTACAGGTGCGTCCTAGAAAGTCATCAGCTTGAGTAGTAGATTCATCTATATTGAGATCACCCCTGTTGCCATAAAAACCAATAGCAGAGGCACTTATAAGAACAGAAGGCACTTTGTTTAGTTTGGAAAGCTGTTCTACTAATACTCTAGTATTAAAAATTCTGGATTTGTAGATTTCTTGTTTTTGTTCGGCGGTCCATCTACGAGCAGCGATGTTCTCGCCAGCCAAATGCACGACTGCATCCAAAGTCTCTAAGCAATTGAGATCTGGCTTTCCTTCGGACCAATAAATATCCCGAGGATTAGAGCTAGCTTTGCGAACTAATCTGTAAACCTCGTGCCCGTTGGTGCTCAAGTAATCATACAGAGCCGAGCCTACTAGCCCAGAAGCACCAGTTATGAGTATTTTGAGGGGCTTTGATGTGGCTTTTTGCATAGCGTATAAATTTCAATAGAACTCACACTTTAGCAGATTTTGTTCATTTTGCTTTTGTGAATACCGTAAGAAAAATAAATTAATAGTCCTAAAGCTAGCCAGATAAAAAATCTTTGCCAGTTCGCAAGACCTAGCTCTGTAAGTAAATAGAAACAAGACAGAAACCCTAAGACTGGTATCAGAGAAAGTTTATGTACAAAGCTTAGAATGCTCATTAACACTATAACTGCTGCAAAAATAAAATAAGGGAGCTTGAGTATCAGATTGTTAGAATTGACAGTAAAGAAATCCACAAAAAACTGACTATTGAAAACATAAATTATCATTAGACTGATAATTAGCATAGAAGGGACTATGTATCTAGCATTGATATAAGGTACTGTAAATTTGCCTTTGTGTTCGTTCTTCGGCAGCAGTAAAATACCCGCGCAAACCGAGGCAAAAGCAAATAGGGTTCCGAGGCTATTCATGTCGGTAGCTAGCTCGGAATCCAGTATTAATGCAGGTATCGCGACCATAAAACCCATGACTATAGTTGCAAAGCTAGGGGTTCTAAAAATGGGATGAATGGTCGAGAATTTAGATGGTATTAAGCCGTCTCTGCTCATCACCATCCAGATTCTAGGTTGAGCCAACTGAAAGACTAACAGCACACTAGTGGTAGCTACGACTGCGCTTAAAGCTAGTAGACCACCTAACCAATCTAAGCCCACTGATTTGAAAGCAGCCGCAAGAAAGTCTCCCACATTGAGTTTGGAGTAATGTACCATACCGGTCAAAACCACTGAAATAGCGATATAAAGTACAGTACAGATGAGTAGAGAATTGATCATACCTTGAGGTAGATCTTTCTGAGGGTTTTTGCATTCTTCGGCTGTAGTGGAGACTGCATCAAAACCCACATAAGCAAAAAAAACAGCAGAGAGTCCTTGCATTACACCACTAAGACCATTGGGAGCAAAGGGCTGCCAGTTAGCAGGATTGACATAGAATGCACCTATAATAATTACCAAAATCACTACTATGACTTTGAACGCAACCATAAAAACAGTGATGTTGCGAGATTCTTTGACGCCGACATAGACTAAAGCGGTGATAGCTACTACTATGATAAAAGCAGGTAGATTGAAGATGAGAGGTAGATCTCCAGTGAGTCTTGGAGCGGTCTGCCAGACTTGGTTCAAGAGATTAATATGTTCTGGGATTTCTAGGGATTGAGAGCTAAGTTCTAGAAATTTATCATGGGCTTTGGAGGCTGCTAGATAACTAGAAGTAAGGAAATCAGGAAGTCGTACACCTAAGCCACTTAGGAAACTACAGAGATTCGCAGACCAAGCGATAGCCACGGTGATATTGCCTATGGCATACTCTAGGATTAGGTTCCAGCCTATTATCCAAGCGAATAATTCACCAAAAGCCACATAAGCATAAGTATAAGCACTACCAGAGACAGGAACCCTAGATGCGAACTCTGCATAACAGAGAGCACAAAAGGTGCAAGTGATGGCTATAAATATATAAAGTAGAGAGACAGCAGGACCTCCATTAAAGCAAGCCCTGCCTATAGTAGAGAAAACTCCTGCGCCTATAATTGCAGCAACACCTAATGCTGTAAGGTCTTTGGCCGTCAAGATACGGTTCAACTCTATATGTCCACCACTATCTAAGGGTTCAGATTCTGCTTCAGAAATAGGTTTTTTGCGTAATAATTTATTAATCAAATTCATTTGAGAACTATTTTACTTGAATATTAAGAGACTTGTTGTCAATATTGCTAATTTCACAACAAGTCTAATAATGACACGCTAAAATCGAAGAACTAGCTAAAATGCAATGGCGAAAACTAATTTTTGGTAAACCCCTTGAAAGTCACCGCGAAAAACATGAAAGATTAGGGATAGCTCTAGGTTTAGCTGTCTTTGCTGCAGATGCGCTCTCATCCACTGCTTATGCGACAGAGGAGATTCTTTTGGCGTTAGTTGCCACTCCATATGCTCTCCAAGCTAATTTACTTTCTATCCCAGTTGCTATTGCTATTTGTCTTTTGATGACTATCGTTGTGTTCTCATACAGACAAGTTATCAGGGCCTATCATGATGGAGGCGGTGCTTATGTCGTTGCCAAAGAAAACCTTAGTGAGCTGGCTTGCCTGACGGCAGGAGCCGCTCTATTACTGGATTATGTGTTGACTGTTGCTGTTAGTGTTTCTGCAGGAGCTGCAGCCTTGACTTCTACGGGACTCATTCCTCATCATCTTCAAACTAATCTGGCTTTGATTTTTATTTTATTAATTACGATTTTAAATTTAAGAGGAGTCCGTGAATCTGGCTCGGTGATTGCTTTTCCAGCTTATGCTTTTATTATTGCCATGCTTATTATGATTATTTGGGGCTTCTTTCAGCCAAGTCAAATAGCACAGGCAGATTTATTGAGCATCCACAAAATCCAATATGGTTTTGGACATATTATTCTAGATACTGCTTTAATACTGGCTTTACTCAAAGCTTTTTCTCATGGTTGCGCTGCCCTTACTGGTATAGAAGCCATCTCTAATGGAGTCAAAGCCTTCAAAGAACCTAGTGATAGTAATGCTAATAAAACCATGGTACTTATGGGTTTACTATTAGGCTCTATTTTTATTGGTGTAACCTATCTTGCTTTTCATTTTGAAATCAACCCCAAAGCCACAGAGACTATCATCTCTCAAGTCGCCCGCTCTTCCTTTGGTGGAAACTCTTTCATGTATTATGCGGTGCAGATTACTACTATGATTATTTTGGTTCTAGCAGCCAATACTAGTTTTGCTGGTTTTCCTAGACTAGCTACCCTTTTAGCAAGTGATTACTATTTGCCTAGACAGCTTATGACCTTAGGAGATAGACTCGTATTCTCTAATGGGATCATTTTGCTTTCGATGATTTCTATTGCTTTGATCTGGCTCTACAAAGCTGATACTCACGCCCTCATACCTCTCTATGCTGTTGGAGTTTTCTTGTCTTTTACTTTGGCTCAAGCCGGAATGGTTGTACATCACAAACGCAGTCGAGCCAAACATTCTGCTAGAGGCATGCTCATTAATTTTAGTGGGGCTGTGATTACAGGTTTAGTCACCTTGCTTCTCACCTACGAAAAGTTTTTTGAGGGTGCTTGGATGGTTTTACTCGCTATACCTCTCTTGATCTGGCTGTTTCTGAAGATCAAAAATCACTATAAATCTATAGCCAAACAATTAGCCCTACCCAATGACGGAACCGCTTGCCCAGTGGCTTTCGAGCATACAGTATTGGTTTTAGTTTCTTCCTTGAATAGAGGTACTATACCTGCTTTGCAGTATGCTAAATCTATGTCAGAAAGAGTAGAAGCTGTGCATGTTAGGCTTAACCCCCGCACTACCGCTAAGCTAGAACAAGATTGGGAGAGATGGGGCTGTAATGTACCTTTGGTGGTTTTGGATTCTCCTTATAGGTCCATCATAGATCCCATACTTAGTTACATAGATGAAGTCGAAGACCGGCATGAACACGATATAGTCACAGTGATAGTCCCAGAGTTTGTTACCAAAAAAGCTTGGCATAATTTATTACACAACCAAACAGCTTTACTACTCAAAGCCCTATTGCGTTTTCGCCGAGGCAAAGTCGTAACCACCGTTCGTTATTTTCTAGATGAATGAGAGTAGTTCTCTTACTATGTTTGACTTTTTGTCTAGCTTCTTATGCTAAGACTGATAATGAGCTTAGTTCTTGGAATACCATTAATCTGGATATTCCTATTACTGATAAAACATATCTGCGAGAAACCCTTAGCCCTAGGCTCCAAAACACTCTCAGTGAGATGGATGTAGTCCTATTGAGATCTGTTCTTAACTATGAGTTTGATAGAGATCTCGTTCTTAGTGCTGCCTATGATTGGTTTAGAGTTTTTAATAGAGATAGTAGTTATGAAAATAGATTCTGGCAACAAGTTTATTATAGGCATGATAGTCCCATAGAAGATCTTCGGGTTTTTCATAGATTTAGGGTAGATGAGCGAATGCTCGAAGATATGGATACCCAAGTCAGGCTGCGCTATATGATAGGTTTGGAGAAAAATCTAAACCCCAGTCTTGTTCTACAGCTTAGTGATGAACTTATGCTGAACCTTAATGCTGATGCGGGTTTGGATCAAAACCGTGTTTACCTAGGTTTACTTAAAACCTTCAATCCTAGTCTCTCTATGAATGCTGGCTATCAATACCAGCATTTTCTCGGGGATAGAGACCTCATTAACCATGGCATTATAATTGCCGTTAATTTTAGTTTGAGAAATAGACATTTGGCTCATGAATAACAAAGATGTCATCATCATTGGTGCTGGGGCAGCGGGTTTCATGGCAGCTATTACTGCAGCTTCAAGGGGATTTAGTGTAACTCTCTTAGACTCTAGCCCCAAAATCTTAGAGAAAGTTAGGATTTCTGGTGGTTCACACTGTAACTTCACAAACCTCTACGCTAGTCCAGAGAACTATATCTCCAAGAACCCTCATTTCTGTAAGTCCGCACTGGCGCAGTATCCTAGTTCTAAGTTTATAGATTTAGTAGAGTCTTATAAGATTCCTTACAGAGAGAAGAAGCTCGGCCAATTATTCTGCGTTAATAGTTCTGCTGACATTATTAATATGTTAATTGCAGAAGCTAGGAGGCTAGGGGTCTGTGTCTTGCACCCAGTTTTAGTTAAATCTCTGGAAGCTAGTCAGGGTAGGGGTTTTAAGCTGAAGACATCTAGAGGAGAGCTTCTGTCTAGAGCTGTGATTGTCAGTACAGGAGGGCTCTCTATTCCTCAGCTAGGAGCTTCAGATTTTGCTTATAAGATCGCACAGCAGTTTGGACTTGAGATCATTACGCCTAGGCCTGCTTTGGTCCCTTTGATTTTGGAAGAGCCTAATGTAGATCTGGCTGGAACTAGCGTGGATGCTCGGGTTCATTGTGGTAAAACCAGTTTTAGAGAGAATGTCTTGTGGACTCATCGCGGGTTGAGTGGACCAGCTATTTTGCAAATATCTAGCTATCTAGGATTGGCTGGTGATGAATTAGTCTTAGATCTTTGTCCAGAGTTTAGTGTTTATGCTCGCTTGCAGGAACTCAAATCAGGACCCGAATCTAGGCAGAGTTTAAGACAAATCCTTAGGTCTTTGGCTTTACCTGAAGAGAGGCGCTCTGAACTCAAAGACAAAATCAATCGTGCTCAAATCTTTCCTGAAAAATTTATTGATTTACTGGGGCTTCAATACGATCTGTCTAAGAAACTTGCAGAGGCTTCTTCTGAGTACCTCGCCAAGCTATCAGAGTCTATTAATGTAATTAAGGTGAAACCCAGTGCTAGTGAGGGTTATGCCAAAGCAGAAGTTACGGCAGGTGGCATAGATACTAGGGGACTAGACTCCAAAAGCATGATGTCTAAAAGTGTAGAAGGCTTGTATTTTATCGGTGAATGTCTTGATGTGACTGGTTGGCTTGGTGGTTATAACTTGCAGTGGGCTTGGTCTTCAGCTTATAGTGCAGCTATGTCTTTGGAGTCATAAGGTGATATAGTAGACTTGTCATGAAATAGGTGCTTTGCTCCCAGATGCTAGGCATGTGAGTCCGAGCGGAGTTTATGAGACATAAATGAGCATCGTGAGGGCGAGCATAACAATGCAGATGGGACTTTTCGGACGGGCTCTATGGTGAAAGTATTAGTCACAGGCGCAAATGGTTATATAGGACAAAGACTAATCCTATCCTTGCTTTGTCAAGGTAAACAAGTCGTAGCTCTAGTAAGAGATCTAGGTAGATTTAATAAAGACAAACTCCTCAGTTATGATGGTTCCCTCTATGTTCCTGATGAAATGGATAGCTGTAAGGTTAAAGCAGGAGCAGGTAACTTAGAAGTTATACAGGGAGACTTGCTGGACGAGGCTTCTCTCTCTCATATTCCTTCAGATATAGATGTTGCTTATTTCTTAGTTCATTCTATGAGTTCTCAAAATCGCAAAGACTTTGAAGATCTGGAGTCTCTTTGTGCCCATAATTTTGTTAAAGCTTTGGAGCATACTAAAGTTCAACAAGTAATTTATTTGGGTGGTATTAGTAATGACCTCAATCTCTCTAAACATCTGCGTTCTAGAAGATTTGTCGAGGAGATTCTCAGACAAGGTTCTTATCATCTTACTGTATTAAGAGCAGCTATCATCATAGGTTCTGGTAGTGCTTCTTTTGAGATTATTAGAGATCTCGTTGAGAAACTACCCGTGATGATAGCTCCTCGTTGGCTCAATGTGCGCTGTCAACCCATAGCTATTCGTAATGTAATTCAGTATCTGACTGGAGTGGCTCTTAAGCCAGCAAGCTATGGCAGAGTCTTCGATATAGGTGGGCCGGATATCCTGAGCTATAAAGAAATGTTACTAGGATATGCTCAGGTACGCGATTTGCGCAGATATATTTTTACTTTACCTTTTATGAGCACTAGGCTTTCTTCTTATTGGTTACACTTCATCACTTCTACTAATTACACTTTGGCTAGGACTTTGGTGAGTAGTCTTCGTAATGAGGTGATCTGTAAACATCTAGGCATTCAGGATGTTGTTTCTACTAAGCTTCTGAGTTATGAAGAAGCTCTCAAAAAAACTCTCTACAAAATATCTCAAGACGAGATTCCTTCTTCTTGGCGTGATGCTCTGAATCTCAAGCCTCATAAATATGTGAGTGATTTCGCTCATATCCCAGTCCCTGAGTATGGTTGCCTCTTCGATCTTAGAGAGATCAAATTCACCCATAACCCAGATAAAGTAAGAGACAATATCTGGATGATAGGAGGTAAGCGAGGTTGGTACTATCTAGATTGGTTGTGGCAACTAAGAGGCAACTTGGACAAAATCTTAGGAGGAGTAGGTCTCAGAAGGGGTAGGCGCAAAGATACGGAATTGCAAACAGGAGATGCTGTAGATTTTTGGAGAGTTCTCAAAGCAGATCATGCTGGTAGGCATCTGATACTCTATGCTGAGATGATAGTGCCGGGAGAAGCTTGGTTGGAGTTTAAGGTCAAAGACAATGCTGATGGGACTTTTAGCTTTATTCAGAAAGCTACTTTTAGACCTCATGGGCTTTGGGGGCGTTTGTATTGGTATTTTCTAATACCCGTTCACCATTTATTATTTGAGGGTATGGCTGAGCGCATCATCAACTATAAACACACATGAGATCTATTTGCATACTTGCTGAGGCTAGCTTCAATACTAGGCAAGCCAAAACTGCTATAGGAGTTATTCGTTATGGTAACTGGAGAGTTAGCTCTGTGATAGACTCTCAACTTCAAGGGCAAAATGCTGCCAAAATTTTAGGGCTTCAAGGCAATATCCCTATAGTGGCTGATATTTATGCAGCTCTAGAACACAGTCCTGATGCGCTTTTGATAGGTATTGCTCCGGCGGGTGGCAAGCTACCTGTTGAGTGGTTAGAGATTATTCGCATAGCTATAGTTAATGGTTTAGATATTATTAGCGGACTACATGAATTTTTGGCAGATAATGCTGAGCTTAGAGGTTTGGCGGCTCAACATTCAGTGAAGCTTTGGGATATTAGAGATCCGAGTTTATATAGCGCTAGTGCCCAGCATTTTATTACTAGACTTCTTCCCCGCCCAAGCTCTAGTAGGGTCATTACTATGGTAGGTTCTGATTGTAATGTTGGTAAGATGACAGTAGCTCTAGAACTTCGCAAATCTGCTCAAAGACAGGGTTTCAAGGCTAGTTTTGTGGCGACAGGACAGACGGGAATTATGCTTCAGTCTCAGAATTTAGATTCTGGGCTTATCTCTGCTGCTGGTATACCTTTGGATAGGGTGATAGGAGATTTTATGGCAGGATCTATAGAAGCTGCTATTCATGAGCAATTGAGTGATTATATTTTCGTAGAAGGACAGGGTTCTCTGTTGCACCCTGCTTACTCTGCTGTAACTTTGGCTCTGATACATGGTTCCAGTCCAGACTCTCTTGTACTCTGCCACAAGGCTGGACTGCATCATATCCAAGGTGATTACGATATTGCCATACCTAGTTGGACTAGATTGATCTCCATCTATGAAGAAGCTGCTAGCTGGGTTAGGCTCCCTGAGCAGCTTCCAGCCAAGGTTCAGGCTTTGGCTCTGAATACTTTTGGTCTCAGTGAAGCAGAGGCTCAGGAGTGTATCACTGCAGCTGAGTCTGAGACTGGGCTTCCTTGCGTAGATCCAGTTAGATATAGTGCCGATAAAATTTTTGCAGCCATAAAATGAAACTTAGTTACCAAGCTTTAGAACATGAACTAGAATTTAGATTTACCATTTCTAGATCCTCCAAGACTAGTTGCCGCACTATTATTATTCATCTAGAACATGAAGGTCTAGTAGCTAGAGGCGAAGCGGTTTTTTCTAATTTTTATGGAGAGAGTGAAGAAAGTGTTATTAAGTTTTATGATCAAATCATTCAGGGAGCTGTGCTTGAGACCTTAGACCCCTTTGGCCATCAGGACTTTGAGGCTCGCATGCTTGAGCTTAACCCATATCGCGAGCATCAAGCAGCAGTTGCGGCTTTAGATATGGCTTTTTATGATTTGCGCTGCAAAATTTTGGGCTTACCTCTATATAAATATCTGGGTCTAAATCCTCAGCGTTGCCCCCGAACTTCTTATACTATAGGCTTAGCAGATTTGGATACTATTGCTCACAAAACCCAAGAAGCTTTGGATAGGGGCTATGACATACTCAAGATCAAACTCGGTTCTGATGAGGATTTGGAGATACTGCGCTGCGTTAGAAAATTGGCTCCTCAAGCCAAGATACGATTGGACGCTAATGCTGCTTGGGATTTGGATACAGCATTGAAGCGTATAGAAGCGCTGAGTCGTTTTGATATAGAGTTTATCGAGGAGCCTCTTAGATTAGATAGTCCAGTAGAACATTACGCTGAACTCTACTCCCAGAGTGCTTTAGAGCTTATGGCTGATGAAAGTTGTCATAGCCTCGAAGATATTATTCCTTGTGCCCAATATTTTCATTCCATCAATATCAAACACACTAAATGTGGTGGTATCAGTGAAGCCCTACGCATGATCTCTGCTGCTAGAGCAGCCAATCTAAAAATCATGTTAGGTTGTTTTACTGAGACCAGTCTTTCTATCGCTGCTTTTGCACATATCAGTCCTCTAGTAGATTATGCAGATTTGGATGGTAGCCTCTTATTAGCTAAAGATCCACATCAATGCATTAGCTTCGAGGGTAATCGTCTAATATTGTCTAGCAGAGCGGGTTTAGGCTGACTTCGTTTCCATGTCTTTGCTGTTATGAGTATTCCAGAGGGCATAGCCTAGGACATTGGTAGCGGCACTGAGGTGTATCAGGAGATTAGCCCATCTTTCATTAACCCAGCGCTTGAGTAAATCTGAGATGCTGGCTATAGCACAAGCGACACCGACTTTTTGTTTGAGAGGATCATCTTTGTAGCCAATAAAAGCTAAGTCCCCTATAAAACCGCCGATATTTCTGATAGCTCCAAAAATTTTAGCGAGAGGAGTATCCCTGTCTCTCCTAGCAAAAAGCAACATAGGCCAAGAACCAATAGCTATCATCATTCCACCAAGCACAGTAAAGAAATCTTCTTTCTGACCGGATTTGAGCATATGCCCACTACTAAAATCTTTGAGCATTTTTTTATTTTCATCAATAATTAATCGAGCATGATTAGACCAAGA
>CAZASO010000001.1:39696-70021 GCA_964487825.1 uncultured Gammaproteobacteria bacterium | reverse complement strand
GCTTAGGGTCATCCCCAAAGCCACTGCCCAGCTCGGAGGCGAAGGTAACATGAAAGGCAAAAAAGGCGAAGAAGGCAAGGAAAACAGTATCTGTGATCTTAATCAAATGGACAATGCTGGTAGCACGGGCTTGCATTCTGATGTAGAAGCTCTACTCAAAAATGACAAACAACAAACTCTCTTAGAGATGATTGTTCTTGGACACAGCAAAGATCATATCCACAAGAGAACCGGTATTCCCTTCTTGGATAAATTCCTCTCTGGCAAAAGCGTAAATCTGGACAGGATGGCTAATCATGCTCTCTCCCTAAGAGAATATATTACTAAGACTCAAGAAAGACCTGTTATCACCAAAGCCTTAAAGTCAGTCACACCTTATAACATAGGCTATCTGATGATGCAGTCTTACCTAGAAGCTGTTCTTACAGCGGCTTTGCAAGATCCTCTCGGCAAGACAGCTCGCTTGCAAGAGACTGTTCATCAACCGGGCGTTGAAGAATTCAAACACAGAATCAGCCAGAACGCAAAAGATCCTACACGAGAAGCTGCTAGTCGTTTACATGAGGCAGCAGTCTAGCTTTTGGCAAAAAAGAAAGCTAATAGAGCTGAGCTAAGCAAAAATAAAATCGCAAAAAACCAAGTGAGATTGTCCAGTCTATCGTCAGCACTGGTACGCACACCACGAAATTGATGAGCAGAACCTCCGATAGAACCTAAGCCCTCAGCTTTGGGTTCATGGATAAGAATAAAAAAAGCGGTAATGAGACCGCTAAGAACTTGTAGGCTTACTAAAATATTGAACATTTGTTTTATTTTAGCAGTAAAATCTCACTTAGGTTTAATTTTGAGACAAGAGACTATATTTTCTTCAGAAGCCCAAGCCAAGCTCTTTGCAGCCGAAGATAAGCATTTTTGGTTTAGGGCTAGAGCAGAATTTATCATAGACAAACTTAAGCAGTTCGGGCTTTTGGACTCCAGCTACAAAGTTGCAGAAATAGGCTGCGGCAATGGTTACACTAGTTCTCAGCTAATCAGACATTATGCTCATTATTATGCCTATGAAGGCAGCCCCAAGGCTCTAGAACAAATGAAATGCAGGCTAGAAGACATAGATCCCAGCAAATATAGTCTTAGGGTCTCAGATATTAGTCAAAGCCAGCTAGAACCTAATCTAGATCTAGTCTTAGCCTTAGATGTACTAGAGCATATAGCTCCAGAAGATCTTCCTAAAGTGCTAGAACAAATAGCCAAGTCCCTCAAAAGCAGTGGGAGACTGGTTCTTACAGTCCCAGCCCACATGTGGCTTTGGTCTAGCGTAGACGAAGAAGCTAAACATTATCAAAGGTTTGATATCAAATCTATGCGTAAATTATTAGAACAAAATGGCTTCCAAATAAAATATTACAGCTATCTGTTTTTGATGGTTTTGCCTTTTTATATCGCGCAGAGATATTTATTACAAAGTCGAGAAAAAATATCTAGCTCTCATTTGAGCATCAACCCTATCCTAAATTTAATTTTTGGTTTACTCAGCAACTTAGATCTCTTGGCTTCAAAACTACTAGGCATGCTGCCTCTAGGGAGTTCTCTCTTCTGCATAGCATGTTATACTCCTCAAAAGAATGTCTGATAGTTTTTATGTCACCGATGCTGCTATTTCCAAAGACCCTATAGTCAGTCTTTCTGTTTTGGCTAGTGCGGATCCTTCACCCACTAAGATGATGGCAGTAGAAGGTGCTGCCATGGATGATGCTGCTCAGCTTATAGTCCCAGAAGCTCTTAGATGGGCTAGTGAAGAGATCTCCACTAATGGTCTTAATACTGCTTACTGCCCTAGCACTGGGCTTCCTGAACTTGCAGATTTGATCTTAGTAGAAAGCACTGGCCAAGAGACTTTGGATTACATCCAAAAACTAGGAGTCAGTCACGCTGCCTTAGTTTGTTCTGGTGGAACCAGTGCCATCAGCCTTGCTTTAGCTTCCTGCGTATCCAGACAAGAGCCCCTCATAGTCCAGACACCACACTGGTCTGGCTATGACAGTATTGCTCTTGCCTTGGGACTTGCGACACCCATCAATTTCGACTTCCTCGACAAGCAAGGTCGTTTTAATCTCGAAGGGCTCAAAACCACTATTAATGAGCTTCCTAGAACAGCGAAACTTAGTATCATCCTTAATAGCCCTTTCGATAATCCTCTCTCTTGTTCTATTAAAGATACAGACTGGAGAGATTTGGCTAAATTCTTGGCTGAACTTCCACCTAGAGAAATTACTATTATTCTAGATACTGCTTATATGGACTTTGGGGCTGGCGGCAAAGACTATCACAGACTAGATTTCATCAGAATTTTATTTGAGACTTTGGATACCAAGTTCAAGCTTATTTTAGCTACGACCCTCTCCAAAAGTTTCGCTCTCTATGGAGCTAGGGTCGGGGCTTCTATCTTACTTAGCAAAGATAGCAGCGCCGTCCGTAGATGGACAGATGTCGCTGGGGGCATACTAAGAGGCATGTATAGCTCTGCTTCGAGACCCGGACAAGAATTAGCTCTCAATATTCTTAGAGATCCTCACAAACTAGAGAACATACATCTCTATCAAGCTAAAACAGTAAAACTCATAGAAAGCAGGCGAGGATTACTGTTGAAGCTCCTATCTTCTTTGGATTTTATTTCCAATATTAGAGATACTCAAGCTAGTCCCCTTCAATACATTGAAGCAGATGGTGGCTTCTTCACTAGCCTCAAAATCCAAGACCATAAGTTTGCAAGCAGGCTCTACAAAGCGATGCTAGCAGAACATATCTATATTCCTATCATCTCTGAGCATTATTTAAGACTACCTGTCTGTGCCATGAGTTCTAGTTTCACTCAGAGTCTCATAGAGCGCATCTCTCAGATAGCCAATGCGTTATAATCAGACTAATAACAGGTTTCAGGGCTGATGCTTATAGGCAAATGACTAAAAAAAAACAAATCATTCATATACTTGGCGGCGGCTTCAATCAACTCAGTCTTGTCAAAACAGCTAAAGAACTAGGTTTGGAGGTTTTGGTAACAGATTATTTCGAGAATCCTCCTTGCAGGGCTCTGGCTGATCACTATGAGCGCATAGATACCACCAACAAAGAACTTTCTCTAGAAGTTGCTCAAAAATACAAGATCGACTATGTAACTAGTGATCAGACCGATGTCGCTATGCCCACTGTAGCCTATATCGCTGAGACACTCGGACTGCGAGGCATAGGCTATCAAACTGCCTTGAATTTCAGCAACAAATACATCATGCGCAAAGCTCTCTCTAATTCTTTTCGCACAAATATCCCTGAGCATTACTACTTTGATGAGATCTCTGCTGCCATTGATTTTTGTGCTGGGCTTTCAGATTTAGAGAACTATCTAGTCAAACCCATCAACTCTCAAGGCAGCAAAGGCGTCAACCGTCTAACCAAAGACTATCAAAACCTCATTAAGACTGCTTTTGATGAAAGCAAAGAACGAGGCATCATGGTCGAAAAGTTTATCGGTGGTTTTGAATTTTCTGTAGAGTCTTTTGTTAATGACTCCCGAGTACACAATCTCACTCTCACCAAAAAATATCACTACGCTTCCAACCCCTGCATAGATGAACGAAATACCTACCTCAATGACATAGATCCTGATCTAGAATCTAGGATTTTTGACCTTAATAGTCGCATCATTAAAGAACTAGGTCTTAGTTTTGGCTCGACTCATGCTGAATACAAAGTAGAACGCAACAATATCTATCTCATTGAGATAGCAGCTCGTGGTGCTGGTGGGTCTATCGCTAGCCACATTATCCCCTATCTCACAGACTTCAATCCCACTGAGGCTTTGCTAAGACAAATCATGGGACAAAAAATAGATATTCGCTTCAAAGACTATAAAAACAAATACGCTGTACTTAGATTTTTTAATTTCGCTCAAGGCCAAGTCAGCAAAATCCATATAGACCCCAGCATCCAATCCAAAGCCTTGGTCTTCACTCTAGACATCAAAACTGGTGACAAAATTAGGGCTGTGAGAGATAGTCGAGACAGACCGGGATATTTTGTTGTGGTCTCAACAGATAGGGCTGAAGTTCTAGAACTAGAAAAGATGTTACTATCATCAGTAAGAGTGGAATATTTTTAGATAATATATTCGCTTAGTTTACCTTCATGAAGTTAAATTATTTACATAACGAAATCCCAGAACTTTCAGGAGGTTTTCTCGAAGAAGAAAGCGTCAAAATCGGGCCAGAAGAGGCTTATAGCAACTCAGATGCTCTTAGAATTTGTCTTTTCTCCATCAAAATGGCTAATATGCTAGGCATAAGACTAGCCAACCAAGCCAAGCGAGATGATCTTCCCTACTCTGATACTAATGATACTTTGGTTTTTTCTGCCCCTCTTATCTCAGCTTTGCTTGGCAAGAAAATTTTGTTTCTCAGAGGTTGGAGACAGTTTGATAGCTGTGTCAAAGGCTTTAATTCTCTAGGTTTGATGGCAGAGCATGTACTAAATGAACTCCAACGCATCCAAAAACTATCTATCATAGATTTAGTAGAACTCTATTTGGATTTCTTAAGATCTCGCAAAACCAAAGACGGTCAAGCTGTTTTTAGCCCTGAAGAACTAGAGCAAGCAGAAGCTCAGGATATCCTCAAACTCTCCAGCGAAGATCTAGCTATATGGTCTTGCTTTGCCCATAAAACCATATTTTGCTCCACCTCCTCTAACATGGGTATCTCTTGCCATCAGGCTTTGCGCTTAATGCAAAATCGAGTCCTAGAGTTTCATGGTCGCAAATTTACTCTGCTTAATTCAGATGAAGGTTCGCTTGTCATCTGGGCTCCAGACGAAAGAGCCGACTTCATGAACGAAGAAAAAACTTTTTTCTTGAGACAACTCGAAAAAGAAGAACCCAAAATCACTAGGCTTCGCACCTACATTAATCGCCAACAGAGAGATCCCGGCGCCCTGACTGATGCTCTAGAAGCTGGCGGATATTTTTTCCCAACTAATCCTCAGTCAGTAGATGAGATGCAGAACCTAATGTTCGTCGCTCTTAAGCAAATCGAAAAAGACCAAAACATTAGCATCGAAGCATTTTGCAAAAACCCCAAAGTCAAACAAAGCTTCAAAACCCTAGGTGTTCAAATCTCAGAAGAAGCTAAAATCATCATCAACAGAGGGGTTGAGAGCGGTCTCTATGGCCTTATGGCTCCTTATCTCATACTTCTAGAAGAAGTTTTAGAGAACTATCCTACTGAAGCTCTTTCTACTTGGAACCAAGCTTCTATTGGTGCGGCTCTTGCGGCTATCACCCTCGCTGACGCCATACTTCAAAAACCTACAGAGATCACTGATGATGTTCGTAGTGAACTTAATAGTCTTTTCCCTAGAATTAGTAGATTTCTGGACAGCAAACAACTAGGTACAGACATCAAAACCAGAATCCATGGGGTTTTTGACTTAGCGAACCTACAGTCTTTAGCCCAACTTCTTGGAGTTGTAGTAGAGAACCATTGTTCAGGCAGAGGTACTGCTTTTGTAGGACTGGGTTCTAGCTCTTATGCCAATGGTAATAGGTGTTTTGAGATCCTCAAAGAAAGCATCTCTAATGGCGGAGCTTTTGCTGGCAAAAAAGCCTTCCATGTGGCAACACATAGCATTAATCCTTTCTCTCAGGCTTTAGTTTTTGCAGAAGACATGCTCCGTTACCTTGCTCAAGACCCTAAAGATTTCAACCCCAAAACCGTAGAATCCATACTCAAACACTCTCGCAAACCAGAACCTGCTGGCTCTACTGCCTTGTCTGGCTACTTACTTACTCGCTTTGATTCTAGGACTTTGTCTATGATAGAGCTTGCTTATGTACTTAAACTTGTTGGCTTCAATAAACAAAACCTCTTGGATTTTGCCAACTACAAAGCTGATCAGCAAGGCATGAGAAGCTTTCTACAAGAGGCTTACGAGGAAGGACCCAATATGTATAATTTTGCAAAGAACATGCTTCTTTTGCTTGAGTGGTCTTTAGATGCTCTTGAACAAAAACTCTCCGCAGAGAGGAGTGCTAGCCGCAGCAAATATGCTAGTGCTCCGATAGACGATCTGGGCTTCGAAGAAGCAACTAGTTATACAGCCCTCTACCTCACTGGTGACAACTGCAAGCAACCCAGCCCAGAGCTTAGTTACAAGATCGCTCAGGCTTGCCACAAAAACCTTAAGCGAATTGACAAATTCCTCAAAAGCTCTCAGGAAGAGGCTCTCAAGCTAGCTCCTAGTTATTAAAGAAGCGATGAACCTCAATAGCCTTTTATGCTTTTTACTATTACTAGCGAGTATCTCAGCTGTTCAAGCTGATCTAGTGAGAGATATTAAAGATTTCAAATTCTTAGAACCCAAGGACATCAAGGAGCTTAGCAATGAACACCCTAGCTCAGAATCACTAACAAGCCTAGAGAGAACCCTGAATAGCATTTTCTGGGCTAATGAAAATAGGCAAAAATCTGAAACTAAGCCGTCAAAATATTTAAGAGTTAGCCACTGGAATATTGAGAGGGGTCTCAATATAGATCTTATTAAACAAATAATCCAGAGCCCTACTGATTATTTAACAAATAACCTTAAACCCAATATCAAAACCAAAGAACTCGATGAAATCAAGTCAGAGATTGATATTCTCAGAACAAGTGATATTTTTATGCTTAATGAAGTAGATTGGGGAATTGGTAGAACCAACTACAAAAACATTGCTTCGGAATTTGCAAAAATTATCGGTGCTGAGTATGTCTTTGCGACTGAGTTTCTTGAATTAAATCCAGATTTAATCGAAACAAATGAATTCTACAAAGGCCTACATGGAAACGCAATCATCTCCAAATATCCCATCAAAAATGCTCGCTTATTAAGATTAGAGCCTTGTTATGATTGGTTTAGCCAAGAACTTAAAAACAAAGCTTTTATTGAAAACATTAGACGCAAAACTTCCAAACTTACAGTCAAAGAGGAAATTCTTACTGAACTTAGGAGGGGCTCTAGAATAGCTCTAGTAGCTGATATTGAACTAGCAAATCATCAAACGCTCACAGTGATTAGCACTCACCTAGAAAATCGTTGTGAGCCTAAATGCAGAGAGCGACAAATGCAAGCTATTTTAGACTTTATCAAGACAAACAAAAACCCAGTCATACTTGCTGGTGATTTTAATAATTTTGAAAATAGTGCAGAATCTACTTCCATTAAAAGAATTGTTACGAGACGAATTAGTGATCCAGCCTATCTAATCAGAACAGTTGCAACTTACTTTAATCCATATGGACTCACTACTAATGCAGCTAGTAATACTATCGGTTTCGCTCGCAAATATTGCGATCCAACTGTACGAGGCATTCCGATTATATTACCAAATAAAGCAAGGGGCTTATTCAAGCTTATTCAAGACTTCGAATTTGATGACAATAATCATTTTGATTTTACTGGTACTAAACAATTTAGTAGCAAAGCAAGAAAGGGCTATTTGAGTAATTCTAATCAACGAGCCAAGAAAGGTTTCGTAGAGACTTTCGAGTTCAAGCGCTCCTTTAAAGTTGCAAAATATAAAATAGACTGGATTATGGTCAAACCCTTACGCCTAGCGGCTTGCCATGACTATGATTTTGAGGATCTCGATTATAGATGCAAAAATTATTTCCCAGCTTTTGGTAAAACCCTCAAAGACCTGAATTTCAGTCCCAAAAATCTCGTCTCAATCTCAGATCACAGCCCCGTTTCACTACAAATATTTTGTGACCACAGAACTGAGTAACAACGCAGATGGACAAAAAAGCCATTTCGCAGCGAGGGCGCAGGTCAACAACGCAGATGGACAAAAAAGCCATTTCGCAGCGAGGGCGCAGGTCAACAACGCAGATGGACAAAAAAGCCATTTCGCTATTGGAGATTAAGTTTGTCACGAATGATATAGAGGGGCACTCTCTTCACTTCATAGATAATGGATTCTATATACATACCTAAGATACCTATGATGATCATAGTAAGCCCACCAACAAAATAAATAGAAACCATAATACTGCTCCAACCCAGTTCTACAGGGAGTCCTATGATTTTGCGAGCCACCACATAGAGAGAATAAATAAAAGCTATAAGTGCAAAAGAAAAACCTAAGAAAATACCTAATCTAAGTAAAACCACTGAATGAGAAATGATACTAGTGATAGCTAAGTTAAATTTTTTGGCAATGGTATAAGTACTATGCTCACTGCGTTTGCTGACATTTAAGGCTAGCTTAAAATCTCTAAAACCCAAAGTATGCAAGAGTGGTCCAAAATGTCTCTTGCGATCTTCAAGTTGATTGAAAGAGTCTACGACTATTCTTTTGAGGATGACGAATCTAGCATTGCCTTTTGCTTCAACATTATTTGCTAGAAAATTAAAAATTTTGTGATAAGCCCAAGAAAACAAAGTAATCAAGCCTGATTTGCTACTAGCTCTATAATCTGCGTAAACTATCTCAAAACCTTCTTGAGCTTTAGCATAGAGTTTAGGGATCTCAGCGGGATCATCCTCCAAATCCCCGTCCATAACTACAACCCAATCTCCAGAACTATGATGTAAACCAGCGGTCACCGCATAATGCTGACCAAAATTCCTCGCAAAATTAAGACCCTTAACCCGAGGATCTTGCTTGGCTAATTTTTGGATGAGAGCCCAATCATTAGCTGGGCTAGCGTCATTAACAAAAATAATCTCAAAATCAGAACTAATGGGCTCCAAACTAGCTCTGAGTCTCAGATATAACTCTTCTATAGTCTGCTCGCAGCGATATATTGGAACAACTACAGAGATATGAGTCATATATTCAAATTCTAAGCTATTTGAAAAAAAACTATTGTTAATATAGAATTTATTGGGTTGCAAGATAAATGTCAAGGTCTTTTCATTTTAAAAAACTCGGAAGAATAATCAAAGCAGATCCAAATGTCGAGTGGATGAGTAGTTTTGCTGGGCCTTCTTTTGCTAGGCGCAGAGGAGAGAGTTCTATCTATGATATTTATGTAACAGGCAGGGACTCTCAAAACCGTTCTAGTATTGGGCTTGTGAGTCTTGACATCAAAAACCCCCATCAGATACTATCTATCAGTCCCCAAGCCATCTTTAGCCTAGGGGAACTGGCTGCATTCGATGAAAATGGGGTCTCCTATCCTTCCCTAGTACAGTTTAAAAATACTTGCTATATGTCCTATGTAGGCTGGATGCCTACTACTATCTCTCGCTTTCAAAATCATGCAGGCATGGCTTATGAAACGAAGCCTCATAGTTTTCATAGACTTTCCAAAGCGCCAATCTTAGAGAGGACGGATCTAGAATACTCTGGAACTGGCTCTGCATGCATGATGGCAGAGGGGGAACTACTAAAAATGTGGTACACCTCTTTCATCCGCTGGGAGAGATGTCCTGATGAAAGCATTAAACATTACTATGTCATCAGATACGCTGAATCCACAGACGCCAAACACTGGACTAGAAGCGAGCATATTTGTATTAATTTTCAAAATGATACTGAGTTTGCTATTTCTAGGCCTAGTGTCCTTAAACTAGGAGATACTTACCATATGTGGTTCGCCTATAGGGGTGCGGAATATCGCATAGGTTATGCCAGCTCCAAAGATGCTATTAATTGGCAGAGAGATGATAGTCTGGCTGGGATCAGCACCTCTACTGAAGGCTGGGATTCTAAAGCAGTCTGTTACCCACATGTTTTTCAGCATGATGATGATATTTATATGATCTATAACGGTAATCACTACGGCAAAGAAGGTTTGGGTTTGGCTATTTTGGAGCAAGATAGATGACTTGGATTTTTGATGCATTAACTCACCCCTGCCTAGATGCCAATTATTTGGGGCGCGGTCTTGAATGTGATTTTGCGTCTCTAGACCTCTCCCTACAAAAAACCTCAGTGAAATGGGCTTGTGCAGTGGGTTTGGAAGGCATCGGTTCTTATAGCCATGAAGCCTTTGCTACAGAATGCCGCAAATATCCTCACATCATCCCTGTCGCTGCCTTCAATCCCCTCAAGGCTTCCACAGAAGAGTTACTCTACCTCAAATCACTAGGCTACTTAGCTATCAAACTACATCCTCGTATTTCCAAATTCAAAATCTCTAGCCCAGAGTTAGAAGCCACTCTAGAAGCCTGTCAGGAGCTGGCTTTACCAGTTCTTCTTTGTAGCTACCATTACGGTTCCCTAGACACTTGTCCTGTTTTTGAGACTATTGCTAATTTACTAGCCCGTTTGCCTAAGCTTAAACTCATGTTAGTACATGGAGGTGCTGTAGAAGTACTTAGATATATGGAACTTGCTAGAGCCTACCCCAATGTTTTACTAGATCTTTCGATGACTCTCATCAAATACGAAGGCAGCTCCATAGATTTAGACCTCAAGTTTCTTTTTGAAAAATTCGATCGCAGGATTTGCGTAGGATCTGACCATCCGGAATACAGTCTAGATGAGCTTTCTAGGCGTTTTGAATTTTTTAGTGCTTCACTCACCCAAGACAAAAAAACTAATATCGCTTATCGCAATCTCCAAAACTTCTTAGGGATTAAGGACCTAGCCCCTGCTAGATGAAAAAAATTCGCAATATCTTATTTCTTACAGGAGCCGATAAATCCAAGCTCCTAATCAAGCTCTTAGAATCTGGCTACCCTATCTCAGCCTTAGTGCTGCCTCGTAGCGACAAATATCAAAAACATTATCAGCCCATGCTAGAAGTCGCTAAAGACAAGGCTTTGAAGCTTATCATCACAGATCCCAAAGAACTGCATCAATCTACCCAAGATCTAGATTTTGATGTCCTTATTTCTTCTGGTTATCCTTTTATGATTCCTGTAGAAGTTTTTTCTAGAGCCTCTATTGCTCTTAATTTTCATCCAACTCTACTACCCAAATATAGAGGTCGCTACCTGCATCCCATACTTATCAATCGTGATCAGGAGACTGGGGTTACTGCTCATCTTATAGATGAAGCTTATGACACTGGCCCCATAGTCCAACAAATCAAATATCCTGTCTCAACTTTCGATAGCATCAAAAGTCTCAGTCGCAAAAATATAAATGCCGAGATTCAACTAGCCTTAGAAGTGCTAGAAAGCATTACTAGAGGGGAACTCAAGGCTCAGCCCCAAGACGAGAAGCTGTCTAGCTCTTATTTTAAGCCCAGAACTCCAGAAGACTCAGAAATCAATCCAGACAAAAGCCTCCGCGACTTATTCTATGAGATTCGATGCTGTGACCCAGAGCTCTATCCTGCTTTCTTCTATTTAGATGGCCAAAAAGTCTATCTCAAAGTCTTTCGCAAAGACAAAGCTGAAGATGAGTTTGATATGATCTAGTTATATGGCTGTCACCAAGCAAGTTACCCCTCGCAAAGCTAAGCAAGTCTTCAGTTTAGATTTTAGAGAGGACATGGCTTTTGATAAAGAGCTGATGGCTGAGATGAGAGCTAATATCGCAAACTATAATGGTTATGTTCTCAAAAATGTTATAGACCCTAGTCTCATAGATCAGATAGTCTCTTACCTAGAATCCGTTGCTAGAGGCTCTTTGCCGTCTTGGCAAGCCTTGGTTAATAATTGTTCTGATTTTTATAGGATTAACGATATGGATGAACGCTCCTATGTCAAAGCCAAGATGCTTCAGTTTAATTTTCATCCTTGGAACCAGAACATGTTCAATCTTTTCGATAAAATGAAAGCTCTTTATCTAATCAAAAACCAACTCAGTGGCTTAGAGCCAGATGCCTTTTTGAATAATATCCCTCAAGATGGACATATCGCTAGATTAGCTTTTCAGTTTTATCCCAAGGGAGGAGGTTGCATCAAACTACACGCAGATCCAGTAGGCAAGCACCAAGTATCAGTACCAGTCCTAATGATGAGCCAAAAAGGCATAGACTATCAAGAAGGTGGAGGGGTCGCTATGAATGAACAAGATGAACTCATAGATACAGACTCTCTTATGAACAAAGGTGATGTTGTGTTTTTTAATGCTGAAGTTATCCATGGAGTCAAGCCCATAGACCCAACAAAAAGCTCTCAGTGGCTGGATTTCAAAGGTCGCTGGATTATGATAGCCTCCATCATCAAAACCATAGCAGATGAAGAGACTCCTAATTCTCTACAAATAGAGACCTAAATATTTATGCAGAACACAGACAGTACCACAAAAATTAACTCGGATTATACTCAGTTCTACAAAAGTAGAAATCCAGATAGAGTTTATCCCACAGAATTCGTAGTAAGAACTTTCCTTGCCAAATACCCCGGGCTCAAACTCAATCTAGAAGCAGGCTCCAAGGTTCTAGATTTGGGCTTTGGTGATGCCCGCAACACGATGTTTCTCATAGAGCAAGGCTATGATGTCCATGGTATCGAGATTAGCCAAGAAATAGTAGATCTCTCTATGGTCAGGCTTTCCAAATTTGGGATGAAAGCAGATCTCAAAGTCGGTCGCAATAGTGCTATCCCGTATACAGATGAGTATTTTGATATAGTCCTAGGCTGCCATGTATCTTATTACTGTGATGATGGCCAGTCTTTTGAAGACAATCTCAAAGAATTTGCTAGAGTCCTTAAACCTAGAGCTTGGTTTATTACTAGTCTTCCCATGAGAGAATCTTATATTTTTGATGGCGCAGAAGAACTTTCAGATGGCTGCTTGCGCATTCACAAAGACCCTTACAACAACAGAATTGGCTACAAGCTCAAAGCCTTTCGTAGTCCAGAAGAGATAAGCCAAGAACTTAGTCCATATTTTGATAATTTTTCTTTTGCTAGTGCCCAAAACAATTATTACGGGATAGACGAGAGATTATATTGGGTAGTCTGTCAAAAGCACTAAGCAAGTAGTTTATTAATGATTAGCTCTTCGTTCTTCAATTCCAAATCTTTGAAAATCAAAGATGATGTGATATTAGAATTAAGGATTTTAGTATTAGACATAACTACAGTCTCTTGTAATTCTGTATTCTGGATGACACAGTTATCAGCGATAGTAGTATAAGGTCCTATAACAGAATTAATAATTCTGGTATTTTTACCTATGTAGATGGGACCCATCAAATTAGAGTTCTCTATATAGGAAGCCTCACCCAAGGCGATATTACCAAGCAAATAAGAATCTCGAATAGAGGCATTGATGTTGTCGAATTTTTTAGCTGCAATAAGATATCGTTTATTAGCATCCAAAAGCCCCTCTCTAGTACCAGAATCAAACCAATAAGACTCAAGTATACTGGTATGCACATCTAAGCCCTCCTGCACTTGCAGAGCAATAGCATCTGTGATCTCTAACTCACCTCTCTTGGATGGATTGATTTTGGAGATGAAATCAAAAATATTAGGCTTAAAAATATAAACTCCCACAATGGCATATTTGGAGATTAATTCTTTGGGCTTCTCAACTATTTGCTGAGCCTTACCATTAGCATCGAATTTCACAACACCAAAATCGTAAGGTCTATCTACTTCTTTCAGCAGAATCAAGCTGTCTGACTGGCTTTCATAAAAAGACTCTTTGAGTTCTGTTAAGGCTTTGTCAAATAAATTATCTCCAAGTAAAACGGTAAAATCATCTTGCCCTACAAAATCTTTGGCCAAAGCCACTGCGTGAGCAAGTCCTAACGGTTCTTCTTGAACAATAAAACTAAGCTGGACATCATAGTTATAATTCTGAAGTTCTTCTTGGATGCAAGGTCCTGTCTCTGGACTAATAATGATACAGATATCTTTGATATCAGCTTGCCTGAGATAATCTATGCAATGAAATAAAATAGGCTTACCCAAAACTGGGATAAGTTGTTTGGGATATTTATCAGTAATCGGTGATAATCTAGAACCCTTACCACCAGATAGAATGACAGCCTTCATACTGATATTCTACCCGTGGAGTCAAGTCGCAATGTGTCTCAACTCATTACATGCACCGGTGAGCGGAGTTTATTAGACATAGCGTTTGGAGCAAAATCGCAACAAGTCTAATATAATCAAACTATGCCCCCCCAGCTCCAAGCAGAAGATCTAGCAAAAATCCAGAATAATCTCAAAACCAATGGTCATGGTGTTATAGATGACTGGGAAATGAAATCCTTAGTCCCCCAAGCAAGAGAAGATTATTACAAATCTATGGCTCTTTGCCCTATCTCTCCTCCAAAACAGCAGTTTCATTATAGGGATCTTGATACTAGACCACATCGCAAATTGGCTATAGGCAGCACCAATGGCATAGGAGACCCTTATGCTCAATTTTTGCAAACTACTTATTTCTCGATGAGAGACCCGAACTACCCTAATCTTGCCCAAGTCTTTGGAGCTTTAATTAGCCTTCGCAACCGCATTCTAGGCATCGCAGAAGATTTTGGTAATCAACCAAAGCGAGATGGTTTTTGGAATGCTTGTCGAATACATCACTATCCTAGTGGTGGTGGCTTTATGATAGGACATAGAGACACCCATTTCCCTGCTTTGTTAAATGAATCTGGACATCCGTTTTTACAGATCTTAGTTTTATTAAGTAATCGAACTATTGATTTTAATACTGGTGGCGGTTTTGTTGTAGATCGTAATGGCACTAAAATACTCTATGAGAACTCAGAGTCTTTGGGTAAGATTGCGTATTTTGATGGTTCTATCATACATGGGGTCGATGATGTGGACAACGATAAAATCGTAGATTTCCAGTCCAAATCCGGTCGCCTAGCGGCTTTCGTGGGACTCTACAAAGTTCTAGATTAATTATGACTCAGAGTATTCTTATCACTGGCGGACTAGGTTTTATTGGGACTAATTTTATCCAGTTACTCTCTTCTCGCTATCCAGATCTAGAGATAGTTAATCTAGATTCTTTGGATTTTCCTATTTGCCGCAATAATCATCAGAAGCTCAACTCTAATAATTATCATTTTATTCAAGGCTCCATACTTGATAAGACTTTAGTGAGAGAACTTTTTCAGAAATATAAATTTCATCAAGTCATTAATTTTGCAGCCAAATCTCATGTAGATACTTCTATTGCAAACCCTGAGATTTTCGTCACGAATAATATACTAGGCAGCCAAACACTCTTAGATGCTGCTCTACATTACGAAGTAGATAGATTTATACAAATCAGTACTGATGAGGTTTATGGTTCTTTGGAGCTAGAAGCCCCCTCCACAACTGAACTCTCATCCATAGAACCCAATAACCCCTATTCTGCATCTAAGGCTGGAGCAGATTGTCTTGCAAGAGCCTACCACAAAACCTATGCCCTCCCTCTCATCATTACTAGGTCCAGTAATAATTTTGGACCCTATCAATATCCAGAGAAATTTATCCCGATGATCATCAGCAACGCTCTCAATGATCAGCCTATACCAGTCTACGGGACTGGTCTAAACATACGGGACTGGATTTTTGTAGAAGAAAATTGCAAAGCTCTTGATTTAATACGCAATAAAGGTCAAATAGGCCAAACTTATAATATACCCGGGCACAAAGAAATAACTAACATTGAAATTTGCAAGCTCATCTTATCCATACTTTCTAAACCGGAGTCTCTGATTTCTTTTGTCGAAGATCGCAAGGGTCATGATTTTAGATATTCTATGGATGGCTCCAAATTAGAAAATCTGGGTTTTAATCTTAGTAGTTCTTTTGAAGAAAATTTGATCAAGACTATCGAGTGGTATAAAAACAATAAGGCTTGGTTAATGCCCAAAACAATCCTCACTCCATAAACAATGAATCTTGATTTACAAAACACACCAGCTCTAGAAGGCGGCTCCCCTCTGCGTAAGGATTTTATTCCTTTTGGTTCTCCCATTATCGAAGAAGAAGCCATCTCATCTGTAGTAGAAACCCTTCGTTCAGGCTGGATAGGCACTGGTCCCAAAGTCAAAGCCTTCGAAGAGCAAATGTCCAAGCACTTAGGTCTCAAATACTGCCATGCCCTTAATTCTTGTACTGCTGCTTTGCATATCGCTCTACTGGCTCTAGGACTGGGTCCTAGCGATGAAGTCCTAGTCCCTGATATGACTTTTTGTGCCACCCTCAATAGTGTTCTTTATGTAGGAGCCAAACCAGTTCTAGTAGATATCAATCCGCGTAATTTTAATATTTGTCCCCAAGCAATAGAAAAATCTATTACCAGTAAAACCAAAGCGATTATTGCTGTTGATTTTGCAGGTTTTCCTGTAGATATTCAGGCTCTTCGTGCAATAGCAAATAAACACAAACTGATGATAGTAGAAGATGCTGCTCATGCAGTAGAAGCTAAGTACGAAGGTCATATCACTGGTTCACTAGCAGATCTTGCTTGTTATAGTTTCTATGTCAATAAAAACCTCACTACCGCAGAAGGTGGGCTACTGGCTCATAACTATGAAGAACTAAAAACCAGTATTAGTCAAAAAAGCCTACATGGATTAAGTGCTGATGCTTGGAAACGCTTTACTAGTGCTGGTTTCAAGCCCTACGAAGTTGTAGAACTTGGCTACAAATACAATATGACTGACATACAAGCCTCTTTGGGTTTAGCACATCTCAGCAAGCTTGATGATTATTGGAAGCGCAGAGACTCCATCTGGAAGCGCTACAACGAAGCCTTGCAAGATCTTCCCCTGCTACTACCTCCAGACTTAAAAGACCTAGACTATAGTTCCAGAGCAGGTTACAAACATTCTAGACATTTATACATAGTTCGCTTGGATTTAGATGCCCTCAAAGTAAATCGTGATCATATACTTACTGCCATACAAGCAGAAGGCATAGGCTGCGGTATACATTACAAAGCACTGCATGAACACAAATATTATAGAGAACATCTAGACTCAGATACACTCCCCAATGCTTCTTGGCTCTCTGACAGGGTTCTATCCCTACCTCTCTTCCCCAAACTCAATGACACAGATGTCGAAGATGTTATAGCTGCCACTAGAAAAGTTCTTAAATATTATTCCAAATGATAGCTCTTATCCCAGTCTATATAGCTCTATCCTGTCGCACTGGCTACCTAATAACTAGGCAAATCCCTGAACCTCTATCCTTGAGCGGCAGACTGGCTTTGAGTTTTATCGCTGGCTCCATGCTAGAGATGCTTATAGCTCATGGACTAGCTTTTCTTACTCAAAGCTTCAGAACTGCAAGTTATCTCAGTTTGCTAATTTTATTTATCATCAATCTTCTTGAGTTACTAGTTTATCTACGCAATCGGCAGCGTTTTATTCCAGATGCTAAGCAACCCAATCGAAGCAAGCACAGTGCAACAGCCAAGGAAATCAAAAATAGCAAAGAATCTCTAATGTCCGTGATCAGCTTGGTGACTGCCTTAGGGCTAGGTCTCATCTATGGGATCAGGGATCTCAAATTCTCCAATCCTGATAGAGTGCACAACGCTATCTATGCCGATTTTGCCAACAATGACATCTATCCTCCACCAATGCCTATTGGTTTAGATTTTAGTTTTCAGAATTATCACTTCGGAACAGATTTAGTAGGAGCTACCCTCAAAATATTTAGTGGTCTAGCCGCTTGGGAAAGTCAAAGTATTCAAATCGCTATCTGGGTAATGCTGTTTTTTATACTCTGCTATGAACTACTCTGTTATTGCCTTGCAGGTCCCAAACAAAAATTCTTGGCTTATCTAGGCAGTTTGTTTATTAGTTTTTATAGTTCTATTGCTAGTTATATTTATCTAGCCTCTAACTTAGATAAAATAAACGATTCTGGATTTCTGGTTTCTTGGATCAAAGCTTCTTGGACCTCTATATCCTGCATCAATACTCAGCTACGGCTCAGTGCTCAAAATTTGGCTTTGCCCATTATGGTAGCTCTAGTCTTAGTTCTCATGCTACTTCTAAACAGAAATGCCAAAGACCCTAAACTAGATTTATATTCGCTAACCTTCATCTTAGCTTTCGCTTTATATTTTATATATCCTTCTCTCTACTATCCTCTCCTTGCTGGACTTTTGATTTATTTGTTTTTAGATTTATTTGGAAATCCCAAACTTCTTATCCATAAAATCCAAAGTTCTTCTATAGTTATCGCTATTTTCTATATCGCTAAAACCCTTACGGGAACTGGTTCTGCGAGTAATATCAACGGGCTAGAGACTCTCTCTTGGGCTCCTCACCTAACTTGGACGAACTGGGGTAAACCATATTTGTTGAGCTTCTCTAACCCTAGTCATCTTGCATCTCTCAGCAAAAGCATAGATCCTGTTACAGGAGGACCAATGTTAGAGATACCACTCTTCTCTGCTTTGAGTTTCATAGATTTTGGGGATATTGTTTTAGCAGCTTTGATATTAAGCTTAGTTCTTCTGTTTACTAATCGTTTTTATATAGGGCAGAAGCTAGATAGCTCTCTCCTATTAGCTTTTGCGGCTTTTGCTAGCCTGCCTGTTGCTTTTTTACTGGTATTTTTTCCTAGACCTATAGAGATGACTAGATTTATACTTTGGGCTAAAGTTTTTGCTTTGTTTTTTGTAGTTATAGTCGTCTTGCGTTATATTCAGCAGCATTGCTCTATGACTCGCTGCTATATCCTAGGCTCCATCCTAGTTCTAGGGCTTATCCCCGGTTTTGCATCTATCTACCCATCCAAAGAATTAAATTTTTTGGGCAGCAAAGCTCTCAGCCTCCAAAGACAAGCTCTCATCAAGGACCTAGAAAAACTCCACAAATCTTGTGATGTTGTTCTAGATTCCAAAATCTATGAGATAGGTGCCACCCTCTCATCTCTAGCTGGTTATTACAGCATCGGGGGACAACTCTACAAAGAAGACCAGATCACTAGAGCTACTGCTCTTAGATTGATGTCCCCTCCCTTACTGCGTGAGCTTAGGGTAGACTATGTACTTATAGACCCCAAATACAAACTCAGTCCCCAAGCCGAACTAAGGCTCAAAGACAAAAATATTTTCCAAGAGATAGAGAGCATCTCTTCCAAATATCCCGGTTATCATTTTTATAAATTCCTCAAAGACAGTCAGCCAAAGGCTTGGCCGCAAGAACATGCTTGGGTTCTAATTTATCAAGGACCAGATGGCAAAATACATCCTATCTCTGAGAACAATCAACTTATCCATGCTAAGACAGCATCTGAACTTAAAGCGAGAACCCTAGAACTTAAAACTAAAAACGCTAAAGCCTTACCCTTAGTTGCACTCTGGATGAAAGCTCAGGCTGTGCCGAAGAATCTTATTCCTTAAGGACGGATGTCACCTCAAAACTTCGTTTTTCAAATCTTCTCAAGATTCTCACGACTTAAGAGCAAATAATTATTTTTATAGGCTTTGAGTAATTTAGCTAAATAAAAATCTCCATTTTTAGTTAAAGCATCTATGTATTGATTATAAGGTTCTATATATTTGCGCTCTTGAGATAAATATTCTGGGCTATAGAATATCTGATGAACCAAAATATGGCTAATGCCATTGGATTTCATCAAATCCAATAAGTCTTCTTTAGTAGCTGCATAAACCATAGAGAGAGCTATCATATTGCGTCTCCTAATCTCTGACTGAGATTCATGACAATAAGTCATACTGCGCTCATAATCCACAAAAGCATTTCGTTTGGCAATAATATCGCAGCTGTTGATGTCTGGCAGTTGTGGATGAGCCGCAATCACAGAATTAATAGGCGTAGCCAGAAGCGCTTTGCGCACAGTTTCTGTCATCTGAGTCCAATTAGGTCTATAAAAATTCGGAGCGTATTGCCATTCAAGTAAAAGCAATAGAACTAAAATAGAACTAAAAAAAATCAGTTTAAGCTTAGAAGCCGCTTGTTCAGTCTGCTTGAAGGATTCAAGATCCAAAAAAGACCAAAGGTCTATCAAAAAAGCTCTGGTAATTAAGATTGCAAAAACAACAGAAAGTAAAAGCCAAGGTATCCCAATATATCTACTCGGCATATAAAGTACTGGGAAAATCATTTGAGATAAAACATAAAGAGAAATGGAAGCCACAAATAGTAAAACCAAAGGTCTCATCTCAATATACAAAAATTGAGTACCTTTGCTTGCCAATAATTTGTGAGCCGCAAAATATATCAGAGTTAAAACCAAAACCCAAGGTATAAGCTGGCTAATTTTGAGCCAACCAATACCCAAGCCCCAATGCTCGTTCATCCACCAAGAACCATCCCAAATATTAGAAGCAAAAATAGGATGCCTACCACCGGGATTAAACTCAGGCATAGAGCGCATTTCAGCTACAGTGAAGGCTTTGCCAAAACCTTGAGTCTGGATATTTCGAAAAAGTAGTTTGTATAAAATGATAGTCGCTAACCCATTAAAAACCAAAGAGAAGAACTCGACTGTTTTGGTCAAGGATTTAGTACTCTTGAGACGCAAGATCAGGTGATAAAACTCCATAGCCATGCAAATCAAAAAAGTATTAGGACTAAGCAATAAAAGTAGAAAACAAAAAATTGCAGCACTAATATTTCTAGCTATGAGTTTATAGTACATATACGCTAATAGCCCCAACCAAACAAAAGATCTGGGGCACATAGCAGGTAAATGGTCTGTAGACCAAAAAACAAAAGATAAAGTTATAGCAAAAACAAGAGCGAAAAGTTTGTTCAAGAAATCCCCTTCTGGCTTCAAAGGCTCTTGCTGACTATGTTGCAGCAGTTTCTCAAAAAACAAATACGCATATAATGCGCTAATAGAACTAATGAAAATTGGAAACAGTTTAGAGAAAAAAACTAGATTGTCAGTAAAGAAAGGGGCTAGTTTGAAAATTAATAAAAATAAAGGTGTTCTAATACTATTAGATGCATAAATCTTCTTAAAAAAATCATCTGGCAAAAGCTCTGGGTCCCAATACTGCCAAAACCAAAAGAAACTCTGTCTAAAATCATCCTGAACAATAGAATCATCATAGAGAACTGGCTTGAGCACTGAATAAGAAATTAAAGCAGCTATTAAAGCAACGAGCAAGGGCATGATGATATGAATATTTTTTTTGAGATCTTCCATAATTTATATTTTCCTCGGGACTCCTGTCATTAAATCTACAATATAAGCAATCAAAGCTCCCATCAGGCTTAGAGCATAGAGCATTAGGGCATAGCTTAGAGATTTTTCAAGGCTCTCCCCTAAGATAGTAAAAATTAGAGCCAGCCCCCCCTCTCTAAGGCCTATACCTCCTATAGAAAGAGGTAGCATTAAGACTATACTCAGGACTGCAACAATCCAAGCCCATGTACTAAAGGCAAAGCCAATGCCAATACTGCTTCCAAGCAAAGAAAGCATAAAAATATTAAGTAGTTGAAAAAGCAAAGCTGCCAAAAGAGAGAGACCCAAGTTCTTATATCCCTGAACTAATTCTAGGTATTTAGCTCTATAACTATTAATCTGCAAATCTATAAATTGCCAGATTTTATTAGAGCTTAGAGCTGGGATTTTACAGAGCCTATCAAAGAAACTTAAAAGCCAAGGGAAATAAAATAAGAGCGAGAGCAGTAATAATAAAATTATAATCAAAACTAGCTTAAAGTATTGTAATTCCGGGATTGGCTTCTCAAAAGAGATCGCAGATAATGCGATAAGAACCAAAGCGGTGAGAGCCAAGATCTTATCTAGAAAGATGGAGCAAAAAATCGTATCAGACTTGTGCTTTTCTGAAATCAATCTAGCTCCTTTGATGGCTTCTGCTACTAACTGACCCGGCACAAAGATCATATAGTAAGCCAAAACAAAATTAGACTTACTCAATTCCAAATACTTAGTACTAGGGATAAGTAGCCACCATCTATAAGAAGCAAGAAAAATAGAAATTATATAAAGAGGTATGATCCACAATAAAATTTCATAATTAGCATGACTCAGAAGACTTAATAGTTCTTCAAGTTTGGAATTAGAAAGAACCAAACTAAGAAGAGCAAATCCTATAATAATTTTGATAAAAGTAGGCATAATTAAATTTTAAATTCTTCAGCCCAAAGCTGAAAACACAAAAGAGACCATAAAAGTTTGCGGTTATTGTTTTTATGACTAAGATGCTCTTCTACTAGACTCTGCACGCCAGCATAATCAAAAATGCCTTGTGACTTGAGTCTCTCTGCTGAAAGCAGCTCCTGCATTGGATTACGCAAATCTTCTTGAAGCCATTTGGCTATAGGTATCCCAAAACCTTTTTTGGGACGATTAATAATATGAGAAGGTAAATATCTGCTTGCTAGTTTCTTGAGTATATATTTGCTCTTAAAACCATTGAGCTTAAAGCGTTCATGCAAAGAAGCTGCAAACTCCACCAAACGGTAATCCAAAAAAGGAGCCCTGACTTCTAGAGAATTCATCATGCTAGCTCTATCTACTTTAACCAAAATATCATCAGTGAGATATAGTTTTTGACTAAGATATAAAAGACGATCTAATTCTGAATAAATAGTCACTCTAGATAGATAACGGCTCAAATCCTCATAGGGATGATGTCCTAGGAGTTGTCTTTGGCTGGCTGCTGTATAGATGCGTTGCTTCTCAGACTCTAGAAAGCCACCCATCCACCTAAAAAACCTAATCTCTCCAGCAATACCAGCTCCTCTAAAGAACTGCTTAATAAGATGATCCCAGCTCATATTACGGGTAGATACGGGCAAAACTGAAGCATCTCTCATAGTTCTAGTCAGCAGATTGCGTAACTGATATGGGACTATATTATAGATATTCACTAGTTTGTTAGCGATATAGGTAGGATATCCAGCAAACAATTCATCAGCACCATCTCCACCCAAAACGGTTTTGACTCTAGATGCTGCTATCTTAGATAAAAAATAAGTCGGAACCAAACTAGCATCCGCCATGGGTTCGTCCATGATAGAACCTAGTCTGGGAAAGAGTTCTAGCATATCAGAAGCTCTAAGGGTCTCTGAATAGTGATCTAAACCTAGCCTCTTTACCATGTCTTCAATATAAACAGACTCATCATAGGACTGCTCATCAAAATACATAGAAAAACTTTTGAGCCCCTGAGTTTGTTTGGCTGCAACAGCTGTAATAAGACTAGAATCTATACCCCCACTCAAGAATACCCCAACTGGTACATCCGCTTGAAGCCGCATCCTGACAGCATCTTGAAGCAAAATATCTAATCTATCTACGGTAATTTTCTCATCTTCGTTATCCTCACTAAGCAGATTCTGGCTCGGATAGTGCCAATAAAAATCTTTGTGCAAGCCTTTGCGGCTGATAATGATATATTCAGCAGCTTCTACTTTGTAGGTACTCTCAAAGATAGTGTGTGGTGATGGAATATATTCATATGTCAAAAATTTATCTAATCCAGCCATAGAGAGCTTTTTAGTACAAATCGGGTGTTTAACTAAAGCTTTAAGCTCAGAAGCAAATACAATATCTCGCCCATCATAAAAATAAAAAAACGGTTTTTTGCCAGCCCGATCTCTAGCAAAAATCAACTGCTCTTCAAGTGCATCCCAAATAGCAAAAGCAAACATGCCATTGAGTTTGGAGAAGCTGGCAACTCCTTCTTTGGCATAAAGTTGCAAAATTAACTCAGTATCAGTCTGGGTCTGGAACTTAAACCCTTCACGCAGTAGTTCGGCTCTAAGCTCTCTAAAGTTATAAATCTCACCATTAAAACTAATCGTATAACGAGAGCCTAAACTCATAGGCTGCCTTCCATCATTCAGCCCAACTATACTCAATCTCCGATGTCCAAAACTCACTAACGGATCATGAAAATAATCCCATTCATCTGGTCCTCTATGAGCAATAGCATCACACATAGACTGGATAAGAGCCTGTCTATCATAATCTCTCTGGGGATAAAAATTTGAAAATCCTGCGATACCGCACATAAAAACTATGGTATCACTCGAAGCTCAGGGCTCCAAATTTGGAGGCTTGGATATCATGGATAAAAAGCCTAGCAGCCTCTTCTATAGAGAGTTTGCGGCTTTCTGCTATAAATCTAAGATAGTCTTTCGCTTCAAAGCAAACTTCATGATCTTCAGTGTCTTTCGAATAAAAAGCTCTAATACGAGTAGAATAAGCTCCCCACAAAAATCCCAAAGCTGCCTCTGCTACCAAAAAATGATCATAGGCTTTATCTGAGACACAAGAACAAAGGGCTAGCCTCACTGCTTGCTCTGAAGAATATAGCTTAGGCGGAATAATCCCGGGAGTATCTAGAAGTTTAATTAGGACTCCAGAACTAGCTTGCATTTCTATCCATTTTTGAGATCTGGTTAAACCCGGTTTATTTTCGGTTTTAGCTTTTTTGGATTTACTTAGATGATTGATGAGGCTAGATTTACCAACATTGGGAAAGCCCACCACAATTAGCTTTAGGGGATATGTCTTGGCTCCTTTGGCTTGCATTTGTTTTTGTCTTTGGAGTCCAAACTCATAGATGGTTTTTTCTAATTGACTGAAACTAGATCCTCCCAAACCCTGTCTTTGTTTGGTATTCAGAGCAAAAACTGGTCTAGCATAAATATTAGTCTGATCAATCTCCGCTATCTGCTTTGCTAAACAAAGCGGATCTGCCAAATCGGCTTTATTCAGAACCAAGAGTCTAGCTTTAGCTCCAACCCAATCCCCAAGCTCCCTATGAGCAGTGGCTTCTGGGGCTCGTGCGTCTCTAAGCTCTATAACAAGATCCGCAAGTTTTAATATTTCTTTGAGTTCTCGTTCAGCTTTAGCTATATGACCGGGATACCAGTTAAAGCCAGCAATAGAAGGTTGGGCTTGCATATCAGATGGACACCGAACTTAGCTGAGACTTGATAGCAGCAAAATCTTCAATATTAATAACAGGAAAACGGCGGTCTTGTTTTTTGATGAGTCCAGCTAGAACCCGCCCGGGGCCTATCTCCCAGACATCAGAGATCTCTGACCTAGCAGCTGCATCCAAAAGAAAACGAGTAGTCTGAGTCCACTGAACAGCACTGGTCATCTGCTGTTTGAGTTTGGAGCGAATTTCTTCAGCATCTAGACTCGGCTTGGCGTCTACATTTTGGATGATAGGAATCTGGGCATCAGCAAAAGATAGAGCATCTATCAATCTAGAGAACTCTTCGGAAGCCTTCCCCATCAAAGGTGAATGAAAAGGCCCTCCCACAGCAAGTCTAATAAATCTAATCTTTAGACCTTCTGAGGCGACTATCTGCTCTATAGCTTTCTCTGCTGCTATTACAGCCGGCTCTGTTCCTGTAATCACAATCTGATCTGGAGAATTATAATTAGCTACTCCCAAATAATTCTGCTCACAAAAATCAGCTAGGCGAGCCTCTTCCATACCAACAATAGCAGCCATAGCTCCAGCTGGAGCCTTATCCATCAAAGCTGCTCTTCTAATCACAAGAGTTAAAGTATCCTCCAAACTCAATACTGAAGCCATATACAGAGCTGCAAATTCGCCCAAGCTATGTCCAGCAAGATAGGCAGGTCTTGGAATAACAGAGTCTCTGATTTGAGATTTGAGTTCTCTAGCCAAAGCTAAAGACATAGTTAGAATGGCTGGCTGAGTATATAAAGTCCTCTTCAATAAATCCTCAGGCCCCTGAAAAACTACAGAAGAGAGGGACTCTGGAAGCGAAGGGTGCTCACTAGCAAAAATTCTGTCAGCCAAAGCATAGAGATCTGGTGCAGAATCCTCATAAAGGCTCTTGCCCATAGCTAAATATTGGGAACCTTGACCGGGAAAAACAAAAGCAGAAGGCATAACAGCTAAATTATAGCTAATTCTTGGGGTTTGAATCTCGCAAAAAGCCTAGGATCTATATCTCTAGTGGCTTTCCAGTCTTTAAGCTCTAATTCTAGACTTCTTTCTCCTTGGTATTCTGATACGCGAATCGTAAACAAAGCAATAAATTCTTGATTAGAGTCTGCCACAAACTGCAAAAACTCTTCTGCTTTTTGCCAGAGAAGAGCAGTATAAATTTTGTTATTGACTGGTATCTTGACAGAACCAATAGTAGATTCTTGACTGAGAAAAAGTTTAATATGTTTACGCTCAGAACCCAGTAGTCGCCAAGAACGGATCTTCAGAGGCCCCGCTACAAAGAGCGGACTAGGATTAGCAATACCATAAGGAGCTAGTTCTTGGATGCGCTGCAAAAAATCAAAATCTAATTCCCCTAAAAACACCGCTGAATCCAAATGATAAGTTTTGGCAAGTTCAAAACCCTTTAATCTAGCCTTAAAATGTGCTTTGAGACTGGCTTTCAGCTCTGGGATTTTATGAGCCTCTACACTAAAACCAGCAGCAGCCCTATGCCCTCCAAATTTACTAAAGATCTGCTTTTCAGCCTGAAGAGCTTGCATCTCTCTAAAAATATCCAAATCATCAATATCAACACTACGCACAGAACCTCTTGCCTGAGAGCCTTCTATAGCCATAATGAAAACTGGTAAATGGAATTTATCTAAGATGCGACTAGCAACTATACCAATCACACCATGATGCCAGCCTTCTTTAGCAAGCACTATGCAAGCGTCTTCTGCTAAATTCGTTTCTGCCGCGATAAGATCTAAAGCTTCTTCAAAATGCTGCTCGCAAAGCTCTTGTCTTGAACGGTTCTCTCGATCTAGCTCTGAAGCTAAGTCTGCAGCTCTAGCACTATCTTCGGTGAGCATTAATTCTACGGCTTTATTGGCATCAGAAAGTCTGCCAGCAGCATTAATACGAGGAGCCATAGCGAAACCTATATGCTCGGTATTAGCTTGAAGCGCCCCTGCTAGCTTCAGAAGCGCTTGGAGACCGGGTTTGCTAGTCCGAGACAAGACAGACAAGCCCTTCCTAACCAAAAGCCTATTCTCTGCTCTAAGAGCCGCCATATCAGCGATCATACCTAAAGCCACCAAATCCAAAAGCGAATAACTAAGAGCCTCAGCATCAGCCCCAGCATAGTGTTTCAGCAGCAAGGCTGCAAGTTTATAAGCCACACCAACCCCCGGCAAATGATGCAAAGGGTGATCTGGGCTTAAAGTTTTGGGGTTACAGTTGGCAATACTAGGAGGTGCTATCTGAGGCAAAGAATGATGATCTGTAACTATCACATCCAAACCCAGTTCTGATGCGTATTTGACTTCTTCGTAGTTACTAATACCACAATCACAAGAAATCAGAAGCTGAGCGCCCTCATCTCTAATTCTATAAATTGCAGTTTTATTCAGTCCATAACCCTCACTATGGCGATTAGGAATATAGTATCTAGTCTGGACCCCTATCATCTGAAAAGCCCTAGACAAAAGGGCTACAGAGCTAGTACCGTCCACATCATAATCCCCATAGATAAGTATCTTCTCTCTCTTGGCTATAGCTCGCTCTATACGCTCAAAAGCTTTATCCATCTCTGGTATCTCTAGGGGATCTGTCTCAGCCAGATCTAGATCTCCTTTGTAATAGAGAGCCTCCTTGGCACTAAGTACAGATCTATTAGCAAGCAACCTTGCTATCAAAGTATCAGACCCAAACAACTCTAAAATTTCTTGAGGATAATCTTGTTGCAAATGTAGTTGCCAATTAGCTTTCATAAGTTCCTAAGATATAGTATAAATCTTCTCCTTTGAGAAGTTCTTGTGAGATTAGACTTGTTCTAAAGCTTAGTAGCTGCTGAACAAGACCACGAAATCTAATAGCAAAATCAAAATGCTCATAAGGCAGCCTAATATACTCTATTCTTACTCTGGAGTGGCTTTGTTGAGCAGCTGGATTAAAACGCTTAAGCTCCGCTGCGTTCCACAGCACTAAAGCCTTACTGGGACTTGTTTCTAAGAATTTATCTTTGGACACATAGTATATATTACGCTCTGGGAGCTGGACCTTCAAAGCCCCATAAAGATTAAGATCCTCCACAACATAAATCGGGCTATCAGAAGTCTTTAGGGCTCTTGCTATAGCAGCATTAGGCCTAGCCAAAGTGTGAGGGCCCAAAACCACAGTATAAGACAGTGCTTTCAAGCTAAAGGTCGAAAAAATAATCAAAGAAATCACAACTAGCTGAGAAACTTTAATCTCAGTGCAGATCCCAGACAGACTCTTAATCCCAAACAAAGCAAAGACAAAGAGAACATAAATAGAAGCTAACCATCTTTGATCAAAACAGGCAGTCCTAAGCATGAAAGTCAATAACAAAGGCAAACTCAAAGATAGAAGAATAATCTCAAGAAAGAGCCATCTCATAGAAGCCTTGCTTGGATTACGCAGTCCTCTATAAAAATCGCTCGCAAAAAAACATAAAAACACAAAAGCAAAAAGAAAGAAAAAAACATAAATATCAAAAAAATATTTCCAAGAATAAGCCAAGTCCGCTTGCCCAGATTCAGCTCGACTCAAAGCATGTAAGATAGGCGCATAGTGGTTTTGACTAAGCCAGTAAAGATGGGGACTTAAGCAGAAAAGCGTTACAACTATACATAAAGGTGTATAACGCCCCCATAAGACCTTGCGTAAATCCTTACTTATCAAAGACAAGAAAAACAAAATTAAAACAAAAAATAAAAAATTATACTTAGATAAAATACCTAAGGCTATAGAAATCCCCAAACAGATATAGGTCCACCTCAAAGAAAGTTTGAGCCTAAAGTCCCCTCCTAGCTCTTGATAGAAACTCAGCAAATGCACTAATAGACAGAGAGATAGAGCCGTGCAAGCCAGCATTAAAACTGAATGAACCATATAACGATATAGATCATAAGAATACAAAGGTATCAGCAATAAAAAAGCCGTAGACAACAATGCTTGATTGGCTTTCTGAAAATAACGCATAGTGAAATAAAAAGCCAAGAAAAATACAAACAGATATAAATGAAATAAAAAAGACAAAAGCCAGATTTTCAAGCCAAAAATAGAAGACGCTAAAGCTGCAAACCAAGTAAACAAGGGGGCTTGCTTGGAATAGCCCAGAGCCAAATTAGCTACATCTATGAACTGCTGCGCCTCATCATTCACCAAGGCCTCTGGACAAAGCCATAAACGCAAAAAATAAAAGGAGAAGCTGTATAGAAAGATGATGCTGAGATCTCTCATGCAATCATAATTATGGGCTAAAAATGGTGCTCCCGGATGGACTTGAACCAACGACCAATCGATTATGAGTCGACTGCTCTAACCAACTGAGCTACAGGAGCAGAAGGAAAACTCAATTATAAGCTTGCCAAAGACTTAGCTTAGCAAAAAGAACTGTTCAAGTCTACTGCAAAAAGACATCTATGCCTCTATAGTAGCCATAATATTTCTAACATATTTCTGTGTCTCAGCATAAGAAGGTGGTATGCCCCCATACTGGCGAACAGCTCCCGGTCCAGCATTATAGGCAGCCAAAGCTAAGTCCACCCTACCAAAACGCTTAAGTTGCTGACTTAGATAACGCATCCCTGCTTCTATGTTTTTCTTTGGATCTGAGATATCTTCAGGCTTCAAACCTAATCCCCTAGCCGTTCGTGGCATAAGCTGACAGAGCCCCCTCGCTCCACAGCGACTTACGGCATTAGGATTCCCACCTGATTCTTGAGCTATGAGTGCTAAGAATAGATTTTTGGGTACTTGATATTTTTTAGAAAGCTCCTCAATATAGCTTATAAGATCTGGACCTAGTTTTCGAGTAACAGCCCCTATGTTACGAGCTGTCCCCCCTCTGGAAACCGCTCCTTCAGTGCTTTTGTGCCTAGGGGATACTACTGGGGAATTGTAAAAACTTGAAGAAAAATTACCGAACAAATCTGCCTGAGGAAATAAATTGAAAACATCCAGAGAATCATCATCTTGGGGGTCCTCAACAAATAGGTTCGATGTTTCAGTTGCAGGAAACCATTCACCGAATTTTAGATTTAGTTGGGGTGTTAATGACATTAAAGGCTTCCTTTTTCTTAACGCTTCGCGTATTCTTTCCAAATTTTTCTACTATGATTGCGAGTTTCTGCTGGTAAGTTCCGTTTTATTTCATTCATAATTGCCTCACTTGTTGGGTTCAATTCATGTTTATCAATCTTTGATCTAATTTGTCGTAAAATTGGTGCTATGGCAAAAACCCCTCTGTTATAAGCAGCTAAAGCCAAAGTATTAATGTCTTTCTTATTGTTAATTGCTCTTAACCCCTTGCTTTGCACCCATCCGCTTACTTTTGCGTGACAGTATGCAAAACAATCTACTCCTACTATCATGTTCTTTTCTTTGGGATCAATCTTGCTGATTCGCTTTCCATCTTTCTTAACCCAAAATTCTTTATAGGTAATATCTGTTACTTGAAAAAGTCCTTTAGCTCCCTTTGAGCTGCGAGCTTCCTTTTTGCCCTCAGATTCTACT
>CAZASO010000001.1:6731-39596 GCA_964487825.1 uncultured Gammaproteobacteria bacterium | reverse complement strand
AAGTCCTTTAGCTCCCTTTGAGCTGCGAGCTTCCTTTTTGCCCTCAGATTCTACTGCAACCAAAGCTTCCAGAAGTTTGGGATCTACCTTCTTTGTTCTACACAGTTTTTTAAATTTATCATACACATCATCACCCAAAACAGTTTTTAAAGAACTCTCTTGTGGCCCTTTTTTCTGATTTTTAGTCGCAAATAAAGAGCTTGACACTAACACAGGCAGAACAGACATAACAACTATACAAGAGCAGCTACACTTAGATTTTTATAGCTGAAGTCCCTATAATGACTGGGTTTTAAGTAACAAGGCATCAAACTAACTAGTCGCAATAGTCGCTAAGTTTTTTGGCATAGCAAACAATCTACGAGCTTCACGAAAAGCCTCCTGCCCGAGATGAGATACATTCACCGCTGCCTGCCTAGCTAAATCAGCGAAAGAAGCCTCATGGGCAGCTAGTGCATGGTCTTCTGTGGAAAGTGTAGAAGTCTCGGAAGTTCTAGAAGCCGAGGGAGCTGTAGAAGCGTGGGGAGCCGTAGAAGGTAGTTCTTTATAAGCAGCTCGTATCCTAGTTCTATACTCTGGCTGTCTTCGCATAATCAAAACTAATTGTTCTATCGGTGTATTACTATGAGCAGGATTAGCTTTTTGAAAATCACTTACTATGTTAGACAACTCAGATGAAGCGAGAAAACCTTTATTCTGATAATAATTCAATCTTTTCACATTCCTAGCTACAGCTCTCTGACTGGCTGCACTTAAGACAGCTTTAGGGATAACTTTAGAACCAGAAAAGCCTGTCAAAGCAGAGAATAAACATTGAGCTGCTTCTATAAAATCTCCTTTAGAGAGGTTCTGAACCGCAGAGAATATATCTCTAGCACCTAGAACCAGTCCCAAAGGTGGACAAGCCTTAGTTAGCACAGGTCTCAAAAACCCTATGGCTATTTGTCCTGCTTGACTTAAACCAGTATGGCTTTCCACACCCAGAAGACCTCTGACAAAATCTCCAATATCTCCGGGAGCTGAGACAAGTTGAATAGCTTCACCAAAATTTAGAACACCAAGAGCCTTGGGACCAAGAACAGCCCCAATAGCACTTGGGCGCAACACTGTAGCAAAAGCATTCATACTAAAACTACAAGGTCCCGTCTATACACATTTTGACATTCACCCTTGGCTATTTACCCTTAGAGAAGTCCACTAACAAGGGTTTGCTAAGGATGCGCCGAGGAACGCAGTTTCGAAGGGAAGTCTATGATTAGTACTGAGACTATGAAAATCCTCATCTCCAATGACGATGGTATTTTTGCCGAAGGGCTGCGCTGCCTAGCTGAGACCCTAGCAGAAGAACATGATATCTACCTATGCGTACCAGATCGGGAACGCAGTGCCACAGGACATTCTATGAGTCTGAATAAACCCCTGATGTTAGATCCTCTCAAAGAACAACATCTCATTAATAATATTAAGGCTGGTTTCCTCACATCAGGAACCCCTGCAGATTGCGTGAAAGTCGCTCTGGGAGCGCTTTGGAAGGATATTGATTTTGATTTGATGATCTCTGGTATTAATCATGGGCCTAATCTAGGTGTAGATGTACTTTATTCTGGGACTGTCTCAGCAGCCATGGAAGCCATGATTTTGGGGCTGAGATCTATCGCAGTGAGTCTTAATAGTTATAGTTCCAAGGATTTTAGAGCTGCTGCAAAATGGGTCAGGGACTTCATTCAAGCACAAATGCCTCTTTTGGATAATCTAGGTCCCAAAACTTTTTTGAATATCAATATCCCAGAAGGTTCTGATTATCAAGGATTAGAGTTCACTAGACTTGGTAATCGCTACTATGAAGAAAACTACGAGGAACGCATGGATCCCAGAGGGAGGAGATATTTTTGGCTAGCAGGACGAGCCCTAGAAGACAGAGAAGTCGCTGGCACTGACGGCTGGGCCCTGCTCCAACAAAGGGTTTCAGTCAGTCCTGTTATATTTAATATGACTGATTTTACTAAACTTCAAGAACTCCAACAATAATGACAAATTTAAGTAAGATACTAGCTCTCAGCTTAGTCATAATAGGACTCAATGCTTGTAAGATTATTCACTCTAAACCCCAAGACACTAAACTAATACTTAGGGCTGAATTTAGAGAGATAGAGAGGGATCTTATTCGAGAATTTCGTTTTTTTGAGACAGGATTACTAGAAGAAACTATCATTTATAGCAGCTATGAGGCTCAGAAGCTTTTTGATACTCATTTCTATGAACTTAACGACCTTCAAATCAGAGAACTTCAGAAATATATCCAAGAGCTTAGTTCCAAACCTCGCCAGAATGAGTTTCCTTGGCAAGAAGATTTTTATAAACGATCTAATATACTCAAGCTGGAATACACTGGTCGTCAGGGTTTAGCAGAGACGGTCTATTACTACACTGGACACCAAGATAGTGACCCTCTCTTTCAAAAGATCCTAGATGCCATTATGACTAAGACTGGCTCTGGTCTGCTTCCAAATTAAATCTTCTTCTGGACTAAACTCTCCTATGCGCTGTACTTCTGGTTCAAGTAGCACAGAACGCTGTATCCATGCAGCTTGCTGAACTCTCGCCATCAATTTACAAAAATCCATAGATGTCCCTTCACCTTCCTTGGTATTTTCAAAAAAATTTCCATGCTGCATTGAGACTCTAATATCTCCTTCGGTCCAACCTTTCGCACCCAGCTCTTGTATTAAAATTCCTGCTCTAAGTTCAGGACTAGGATTTTTGAAAGTCGAACCACAGGTCCAAGCTTTAATGGGTTGGGCAGCTGCTCTATGTTGATTATTGGCTATAACTTTTTGACGAATCTCATCTTTATCTCCAAGACTCAAACGGAACTTAGCGCTCAAAAGCAGATAGCGACTGGGGTCTAAGGCTGAGTGCCTATAAGTGAACTCTAGCCTAGTCTTAGTCCACATCTCGAGAGCCAAAGTCTCCAAATTTAATATAGTTGCCTCTTCTAAAATCCTCTCTATAGAAGAGCCGTGGGCTCCTGCGTTCATCACCACTCCACCACCTATAGTCCCGGGTATACCTTCCATAAATTCTGTGCCTTGATAAGATTTTTGGCTAGCATAAGCACAGAACCTAGGCATCTTCACCCCTGCACCTAGCTCAAAAAGTCCCGGTTCTAATTCTTGGATAAGATCCAAAGCCGTCATCAAGACAGTCACTCCGTGAATGGCACGACTACTCAAAAGTAAATTAGATCCAGCGCCCAAAATATTCCAGCTCAGTTTGCTAGCTTTAATCCATTTGAAAATTTCTATAAGTTCTTGAATAGATTTAGGTTTAACTAATTGCTCTGCATTAGCTTTAATCCTTAAACTAGAGTTCTTACTTAAATCATAATTTTTATAAATTTCTATTTGACCAGATGACATCAAAAATATTATCCACCGTAGTTAGAAAACATGCTGGTCAATTATCTTTATAGATTTAAGTCCAAGCGCAACTAGGTCTAAAGCGGGCGCAGCATAAAGAAAAGGCTTTTAATTGGGCATAAAGTCTTTATGCACTCTTTTAGCAAAACAGTCCTATTGCTAATTGTTTTGGCTCTAGTTTCTTTAAACAGCAAGGCCAAAAACACTGTTCTTTGTGAACCAAAATCATCTCAAAAAGAAATCTTAGCCATAGCAAATCATCCTCTTTTTGACACTGCCTATAAAAGTGCTGCGAACTATATACCAGTCCTTGCTCTTAGAGCACTATCTAGCACAGATATTTATCGCAAAAAAGGTAAAGCTCACTTGGTAAGACATTTCTTTGTTAAAAACTTACAAGGCAAACTCGCTGAGCCTTATGAAACCTTGGTTTTAGATATAGTCGTTAGTGGCAAAGGGCTTTTTGGTAGGAATATTAGTGCCCAAGGTCGCATGAATGATCTTGATGTTTATTACAGCAACAAAATGTCTTTTGGTTTACCCAAAAAAGCCCATATGGATGTTGTAGCCAGCCTCGATGGTTGTGAGTTCATGAAATTCAAGGTCGAAAGTGATGGAGATAAAATGACTAATGCTGTAGAGGGAACTTACCTCGGACGAACTCTTAAATATTTTACAAACTGGAGACAAAGTCTAGGAACCTTAGCTGGACTGCCTTACGAGATGGTCGTAGAAGGCAATGGCAAAAGCTCAGTACCCTGCGACAAACACAATCAAGACAACACTTACTGTAAAGAATTAGCCAAACACAAAGACATAGTACTCTATCATGCCAAATCTCAAGGAAGAATCTCTGGCTATATTATCAACGGCTGGATTAAAGAAACTAGAACTGGTCATTTCGAAGGTGAGGAGAACTATGGTCCCATCTTCATCAAAACTGTCCTAGATGTTTATGTCGAATAAGCTGAGCTACGACATAACGAGTATGAGCATAGCTTAACCCCCCTTGAAGATAGGCGATATAAGGTTCTCTCAAAGGCGCATCAGCAGAGAGTTCTATACTAGAACCCTCTATAAAAGTACCAGCCGCCATAATAATCTCATCATCATAACCAGAGATAGCAGATGGGATAGGACTAAACATAGAATTCACTGGACTATAGTTTTGTATAAGTCTACAGAACTCTATGAGCCTTTCTCTAGACAATAATTTAGTCGCCTGAATAACATCATTACGCTCAGCATCATAACGAGGTATGGTCTCAAAACCCAAATCCTCAAGAGCCAAAGCCGCTAGAGACATGCCTTTGAGGGCTTCAGAAACTATGAGAGGAGCCATAAAAAATCCTTGCAGATACAAGCGACTCTGGTCAAACATACAACCACCATGACTACCGATACCCGGAGCTGTCACAAAATCAGCAGCAGCAGCAACTAAATCTGAGCGCCCAGCGATATATGCACCTGCCGCAACAATAGAAGCGCCGGGGTTTTTGATGAGAGAACCAGCTATAAAATCTGCATGATAATCTGGATCTATGTTAGTGGGTTCACAGGCTTGAGTAAATTCTCCGTAGCAATTATCTACAAAAATAATCGCTTGAGGAGCCGCTTCTCTAGTGGCTTTGAGCAAATCCTTGAGCTGAGCTTGACTAAGACTATCTCTCCATTCATAACCTCTAGATCTCTGAATAAAAGCGATTTTGGTTTGTGAGTTTAACTCTGATATCCCATATTTGAGAGATATTTTATATTTACTGACATAAGCTCTAAACACCGTCTGCAAAGTATCATAGGGCTGTCCAGTCACGAAGACCAACTCTTCACCTGAGTTCAGGTTGCCCATAACAGCAGAAGCGATGGCATGAGTGCCTGATACCAACTGAGGTCTAACCAAAGCTGCTTCTGTCCCAAAATAATTAGCATAAACTTCTTCGATTTTGTCCTTACCAAGATCATCATAACCATAGCCTGTAACCCAAGCATAATGAGAGTTCTGCACCCCAGCTTCTCTAAAAGCATCAAGGACTTTAATTTGAGTATAATTACGAACTTTATCTATGCGAGCAAAAACTTTCTCTAGTTTAGTTTCATAAGCCAGAATCAAAGCCTCAGCGTCTAGATCTAGCTTCATAAGCCCTCTCTAAATATTCGACTATCTTGCCTGCGACATCCACACCAGTATAAGTTTCTATACCTTCAAGACCCGGTGATGAATTGACTTCCATCACAAGAGGTCCTCGCGCAGAAGGCAGCATATCCACTCCAGCACAAGCAAGACCCATGGCTTGAACAGCTTGAATAGCTATCTGTTGTTCATAATCACTGAGTTCTACAGCTTCAGCACTACCACCTTGATGCAAATTAGACCTAAACTCTCCGGGAGCCCCTGAGCGCTTCATAGCTGCTACGACTTTGGAATCTACCACTATGGCTCGAATATCTGTGCCCTTAGCCTCACGAATATATTCTTGGATTAGTATATTAGTTCTGAGAGAAGAAAAAGCTTCGATAACAGATTTAGCAGCACTTTTGGTGTCAGCTAGAACCACACCCAATCCCTGAGTGCCTTCTAGGAGTTTGACTATAATCGGTGGTCCTCCAACTCTATTAACTAAATCTGGAATATCATCTCGCTTAGGAAACTTAGCAAAAACCGTAATCGGCAAAGGTATATCTAAGAGAGAAAATATTTGCTGGCTTTTAAGTTTGTCTCTAGAAATTTCTATGGCTTGAGCACTAGCAGTAGTCAGAACTTTCTGCATCTCAAACTGCCTCACAACGGCTGTTCCAAACATAGTTACAGAAGCTCCTATCCTTGGAATAATGGCATCAATATCAGCCATCAAATGCCCTTGATAATAGACTAGTGGCTTACCTTTTTCTATCACCAAAGAACATTTGGTGTGATCTATAATGAGCAGCTCATGTCCTCTACGCATGACCGCATTTTTGAGACTATTCGTAGAGTATAAGGATTTCTTGCGAGATAATATTGCGATTTTCATTAGTGCGGTAAGAGCAAAAGCCCTTTTGTAACAAATCTAATATATCACTGTGCTGCTTAGTTTAGCTATGTTACTCTTTTTCTTATGGGTGATTTAACATATATTCTCCAGATCCTTCTTCTTCTCAGTGGGATTTTGGCTGCCTGTCTAGTTTTCTCAAATGCCATCGAGAATCTAGGAGATAAACTCAAACTAGGCAACCAAATCACAGGAAGTATACTTGCAGCCATAGGTACAGCTCTACCCGAGACCATAGTCCCCCTAGTTGCCATCTATCTTGCAGCCAACTCCAATACAGCAGTCGCAGGCAAACATGGTATAGCTATAGGTTCTATTCTAGGTGCCCCATTTTTACTGGGGACTTTGGCTTTCTTCCTCATGGGTATCACTATCCTTATTAAACGCAAATCTAGAGGGACTACTAATTTATTGGTCAATATTCCTCATGTAAGAAGAGACCTTAGTTATTTTATTATTGTTTTTTCTCTGGCTCTTCTAGCTAGCCTCTTGTCCGGTCTTTTTAAAATAGCCATAGTAGTTTTATTAGGTCTTGCCTATGCAAGTTATTTGGTCAAAACTATTAGTGCTCATGATGAATTTGCTGTCTGCGGTGACACTGGCATCGTTGAAGCAAATCATACCCCTGCTCTCTATGCCAGCAAACTCAGACTAGGAGACAGTCTTACTATGGTTATATTACAGACTGTGCTTGGTCTCATTGCCATTATTTATATGGCCGAACATTTCGTAGGAGAACTAGAACTTGCTGCTGAACACTGGCAAATAGATCCGCTCATACTATCTCTAATCATCACCCCAGTAGCTACTGAGCTTCCCGAAAAAATTAACAGTGTAATTTGGTCTAGCCAAGGCAAAGATACATTAGCCATGGGTAATATTACAGGGGCTATGGTCTTTCAGGCTTCTATCCCTTGTGCTATCGGGATCATGTTTACCGCTTGGAAACTAGAGTTTTTGCCAGCTCTTTGTGGAGGGCTAGCTCTGCTTAGCGCTATTGTTCTACTTATCATCAGCCACATTAAACCTAAATTGACAGCTGGGGCTCTAATCTCTGTGGGTTCTCTGTATTTAGTATATTTGGCTGCGATATTCCTGCGCTAATCAAGTCCTTGAGTGCTTTTGCTGCATGCTGACTAATAGCATAATTGGGACCTAGAGAGACCCTCGTGCTTTGGTCTTGATCTAAGAATCTCAAAACCACCACGAAAGAACCTTTATTCTCAGCTTTACTTATAAAACTTTTAATAGAGTGCAAGAACATAAACATGTCAGCCTGAAGATCTACTCTAATATCAAACTCCAAAATACCCATATCGTCTATATCTTTAAGGTTATCTATCAAGACACTCATATCCCCCTCAGAATGTTTGGACAAAGTCCCTTCTATCAAAACTCTTTTACCTTTTTCTAGTAAGTGTCCGTAAGCATCTAGTTTTTTGCTAAATAAAACCCCTTCGATACGGGCTTCTAGATCCTCAAGATTAAGAATGGCTATGATTTTTTTGGCTTTGGTGATTTTCTTCTCAAAACTAGTAATCAAAGCCGTAAAAGATACTTTACTAGAGTCTTTGAACCTATCTTCAGCAAAATCTACTATATGGTGTTTCGCAAAAACAGAACTTAATTCTTGAACTGCATGCATCGGATGATTATTAACGAAAAGACCTAAAAGTTCATACTCCATAGTCTGCAAGTCTCTTTCTGGATATTCATCTTCTAGTCCAGATTTATATATAGGTCTAAGTTCCACAGATTCAGAAGCTAGATCAAAAAGAGAAGACTGCCCCTTACTAGCTTCTTCTTGCTTGCGCTTTGCTGCTTCAACAAAGGCTTCTAGGTTCTCTACCATAGCCTTGCGACCAGCTCCCAGATTATCAAAAGCTCCTGAGCGAATTAAAGCCTCTGTTGTTTTTTTATTGACTATCTTGTGATTTACTCGTCGAATAAAATCAAAAAAATCTTTATAAGCCCCATTACTATCACGCTCTCTAATAATTTCTTGAGTGGCTACAGTACCTACACCCTTGATGGCACTAAGTCCAAAAGTAATGGTCTTAGAATTGACATCAGCCGCAAAATCAATCTCTGAGCGATTTACATTAGGCGCTGCGATTCTAATACCCATGCGCTCTGCTTCGATAATATATATTTTGATGCGATCAGTATCTCCAGAACAAGACTGAAAAAGTGAAGTCATATACTCTACTGGATAGTGAGTTTTGAGATAGGCTGTTTGATAGGTGATCATCCCATAAGCCGTAGAGTGAGATTTATTGAAGCAATATTCAGCAAAAGACAACATTTGCTCAAAAAGTTTTTTGGCAAGACTCTCAGGAATCGCATTAGCACTACAACCTTCTAAGAATTTAGACTCATAAGGTAGCAGCTCTTCTGGTTTCTTCTTGCCCATGGCTCTTCTAAGTGAGTCTGCTTCTCCCAAAGTAAAGCCACCCAAGACCTGAGCTATTTTCATGATCTGCTCTTGGTAGACTATGGTTCCATAAGTATTCTTGAGTATGGGTTCCAGCAAAGGATGTGCATAGTTGATGCGCTGTTTACCAGATTTACAAGCGATAAAATCATCTATCATGCCAGTATCCAGAGGACCCGGTCTATACAAAGCGATAAGAGCTGAGATATCCTCTAAGCTTTGAGGTGCTAGATCTCTAGCTATTTGACGCATACCAGAAGATGTCTCTAACTGAAAAATCCCAGCTAAATTACCAGAAGAAATCATGTCAAAAGAAGCTTGGTCATCCAATGGAATACTGTCTATGTCTATCTTCTGACCCGAATGAGCCTCTATGATATTTATGGCTTTTTGGATCATGGTTAAGTTACGCAAACCAAGAAAATCCATTTTGAGTAGTCCCATCTTGGCGCACTCTTCCATCGCAAACTGAGTGATAATCGCTCCTTCATTGTTGCGAGAAATAGGAACTATCTCTGTAAGAGCTATATCACTGATGATGACTCCTGCAGCATGCACCCCAAAACTTTTGTTGATGCCCTCATTACGCAAAGCCAAATCTATAACTTCTCTCGCTGCTGGGTCATTACGGTAGGCTGCAGCAAATTCTTGATGGTTTTCTTTCATCCACTCTATAGATCTAGGTTTGCCTCTGACTACAGGGATCATCTTTGCAAGTTCTTCTGCTTTGGCGTAAGGATATTCTAAAACCCTTGCCATATCTTTAATTACAGCCCTAGATGTCAGCCTGTTAAATGTAATAATCTGTGAAACATTCTCTGCACCATATTTTTCGCGCACATAATTAATAACTTCTTCGCGTCTTTCAATACAAAAATCCGTATCTATATCTGGCATAGATTTGCGCTCTGGATTAAGGAAACGCTCAAAAAGCAAATCATATTTGAGGGGATCTATATTAGTAATGCCTAGAGCATAAGCCACCAGAGAACCTGCCGCAGAACCTCTTCCCGGGCCTACAGGTATAGAATGCTCTCTTGCCCATTTGATAAAATCCCAAACTACTATAAAGTAAGAAGCAAAACCAGAGTCATTCATGACAGCCAGTTCTAGCTCAAGCCGCTCTCTGACTTGCTTTGAAAGGTCTGGCTCTAAATCTTCTAGCTTGCCATATCGTTTAATGAGCCCTTCATAACTAATCTCTTTAAGGTAGCTTTCAAAACTATGTCCTTCTGGAACTTTGGGGTCTGGGACATGGAAGGCTGGTTTAGAGAAAATCTGGTAATCTTCTATCTTCTGGTAAATCTCTTGGGGACTGCTTTGGACTGCTTCTTGGATTTGCTCTGCGCTCAGATGATCTCGAAAAAGGCTCAGCATCTCGGCTTCAGTCTTCATGTGCTCATGCCCAGAAAAATGCATGCGCGGGAAATCAGAGATATTGGACTGAATTTGCAAGCACAACAAAGCATCATGGGCTTTAGCATCTTCAGGATCTGTATAGTGACTATCATTACTAGCTACAACTTTTAGCCCCAAAGCCCTCGCTAGCTGAAATATCTTGGGGTTCACCAAGCGATCTTCTGGATAGAAATGATCTTGAACCTCTAAATAGAAATCTTCCCCAAAAATCTCCTGATAGCTAGACGCTGCTTCCTGAGCGGCTTTGTCTTGTCCATTAAGAAGTAGATTATTTACCTCTCCACCTAAGCAAGCAGACAAAGCAATCAATCCTCCAGAATGTTCTTGCAGATATGTTTTAGAGATACGAGGTTTATAATAAAAACCTTCAATACAAGCCTCTGAAACTATTTTGATGAGATTTTTATAGCCAATATCGTTCTTTGCTAAAAGAACTAAATGATAGAGTTTTTGTTTGTGATCTTTGCCTTTTTGCTTATGATCTCCGTTGATAACATAAATCTCGCAACCAATAATAGGTTTAAGCCCTTGTGATTTAGCCTCATGATAGAACTGATAAGCCCCGTACATAGTTCCATGATCTGTAATCGCTAGAGCTGGCATAGCAGCGGCTTTTGCTTTGGCACAAATATCATCCAGCCTACTAGCTCCATCAAGAAGAGAGAACTCTGTATGCAAATGTAACGGTATAAACTTAGATAAACTCTCTGTACTCATAGGGGGATAGATTTCTGCTTTAATTATAAGACAGAGCCCTCGGCTTTTAGATGTTTTTTATGTTTGAGCACTTATACGACCTTAGCCCTCTCCAAGCTCAAAGCTCCCGCGAAGACATCATTCAAGCCATCAATATAGCCAAAGACTATCATTATAATTCTGTTTGCCTGCGTCCTCATTTTGTAGCTGAGTTTAGCTCCAGCTATAGGCTATCCTCTGTGATTGGCTTCCCTAGCAATTTTATCTATTATGACCCTGAAGATTTAGAGTCTTGCCTCATTAGCATCTCTAGCCCCTCCATGAGTTCCAAAACTATAGAAGCCCGCAAAGCTTTACAAGAAGGGGCTTTGGAGTTAGATCCCGTCCTTAATATTCGTGATTTATGGGAATCTACTGAAGCCTTGCGCAAAGAAATTCAGACTTATTTATTTTTACTTAGAGAATTTGCTAGAACTGACACTCATCTCTACCTCAAAGCTATCTTCTCCTCTGAAATCCTGCCAGCAAGGGAGCTTGAGCTATCTGTCAAAATTTATGCATCAGAAATTCTAGCTTTCTATGAAGAATTTCCTGAGCTTATAGGACGCATCAAATGCTCCTACAAAAACTCTAGCGGTTTTATCAAATCCTCCAAACCAGAAAAGCCTTTGCGTCTAGCTCACCCTCAACTCATAAAGACCTTAGCTGCCTACCTAGATCTATATGATCCATCTAAGCTCATAGGCATCAAAGCCTCTGGTGCTATTCGCACATTCGATGATGTCCAAAAACTTTACAACGCAGCTTCTGGTCGTCTAACACATATAGGCACTAGCCAAAAAATAAGTAGACCATAAGCCGGGTTCTGTCTAGAGCGATCATCAATCTGGAACCTGCATCACTACAGGACTCAAGCGGGATCAGTTCCTATCAGGCTTGGAGAAAGAACTCCCGATAGTATGAACCTTACCTTGCAGCTTCAGTGGGGTTTACCTAGCCTATACCTCTCGATATAGCTGGTGAGCTCTTACCTCACCATTGCACCCTTACCGTAGAACGGCGGTTTCTTTCTGTGGCACTATCCTCACGCTCACGCGCACTAGCTCTTAACTAGCAACCTAATCTCCACGCTGCCCGGACTTTCCTCTAATTACTTAGCGATCGCTTGGTCTACTCTTGATTTATTATAGCGCTAGAGACAAATCTTAAAGATAGAACCCTCTCCCAGAGTGGATTCTATCTTAAGTGTACCCCCATGCAGCTCTACGATGCGCTTGACTAAAGTCAAACCCAATCCTGTACCAGCTATCGACTCTGAACCTTTAGCTCTATAGAATTCTTCTCCCAAACTCTCTAATTCTTCTTTTGCAATACCAAGACCAGTATCCTGAACTTGCAAAGAATGAAGGTCTTTTTGTTCTATCTTCACCAAACCTTTGGGGCGATTGTATTTGATGGCATTGTCTATAAGATTATCCAAAGCGTGTTCTATAAGCTCTGGGTCTCCCACTAGGACTGCTTTTGGATTAATCGTAGATTTGAGTTGTACTTGCTGAGCAGCTGCCTTAGGAGCAGCAGCGCTTAGGATTTTGTCTACCATCGGTTGGACCAAAAACTCTTGGCGACGAGGTTCTATAACAGCTCTAAGCAAATAATTTAGCTTAAGCATGTCTCCTACAAGATGAGCTAATCTTTCACTTTCTATTGCAATCTTACTCAAATATTTATCCAAAAGTTCTGTTTCATTTTTTGCTCCCATCATAAGAGCTTCGATAAGAGCTTTAATGTTTTGTATGGGTCTTTTAAGCTCGTGGGTGCTTTTGCTGATATCCTGTTGTTGCAAGGGATTCAGCTCTAAAATATAATCCCCTTCTTCTGTTCTAGAAATACGAACAGATAGATACTGACCATTGGCTACGATCTCTAGTTCTTGTTTTTTCTTGAAATGCCCTTGGCTTAAGCTTTCTAGAAGTCTAGCAAAAGCCGGACTCAAATTAGATATGGCTGGGCTTAGAGTCTCCAAATAATCCATCGCTAATCCAAGCAAACTAGCGGCGGCTGGATTTGCATAAACAAAATTAAAATCTCTAGATAAAACCAAGACCCCTGTACTAATTCGTTCTATGATTTTTGAAGAGGGAGGCACAACAAATCTACTATATCACTAGATGATTGGAGAAGAAGCCTCAAAATCAATAATAGAAACCTATATAAATTTTCATAAATCTAAGGTTTAGCAACTAACAAATCTGACTATATACAATATAGCTTGACCAATTAGGTGGTGAAAATGGCAGAGCTCATAATGAGAGTGCTTAGGGCTGGGATGCTCATCCTAGAAGCCCTAAAAGAAGAACTGGATTGTGAAGAAATCGAATTAATAAAAAATAAAAAACGCGAAAACCGAAACAATAAAATTAGAAGGGGGCAACAGAAATTATATTTCATTCAATCACTTACTCTTAACTCTATCCGCAAAAATATAAGTCTCCTTGAAAACCCGATAAACAATGGCGTTAGAAGCATTAGAAAATCTATTTCTCTAGTTGCCGACTCAGAAAATATTTGGGAACTGGCTAGAGATCTCAATGAAAGAGTCTCTATCCTCAACCAACTAAGCTCAGAACTTAATAGTAAACAAAATTTGTTTAATCTACACAGCCGGGATTTCAAACAAATTGCAAATGAGCTTGAGAAGATTAGAAATCAAGTATCATATACAGGGTGGGCTTAGATAAAACTTGGCAACTAGCAGTAGCTCCTACAGATACAGTCTGGGGCTTGCTTTGCCGTATAGATACTGAGCAAGCTCAAAACAACATAGACAGAGTTTATCAACTCAAACAAAGAGATAGATCCAAAGCCCTAATACTTTTTGCTAGAGATATAGATAGTCTTAAACCCTATGTAGAAGACTGGTCTCCCCTCCTAGATAGCTTAGCTAAGCGCTACTGGCCGGGAGCCTTAACCCTAGTGGCCAAGCGCTCCCTAGGGCTTCCTACTTGGATTAATAGTACCGAAGATTATATTGGCATGAGAATAGCTCGCTCTCCATCCATAGACAAACTACTAGCTGACACGAGTAATGGTGTCTTACTTAGTACCAGTGCTAATCTCAGTTCTCAGCCTCCAGTTTGCAACTACCAAGAAGCTTGTGAGCTTTTTGCTGGCTCTGTAGATTTGATACTAGACTCTCCAGAACTTGGCTCCAATCAGGCTAGCACTGTAGCTAAGATTCAGGGAGATAGCATAGAGATATTAAGGCAAGGGGATATCAAGCTAGACATCTCTGATATTTTACGCTAAGCTCTTCTTCCAAATCACTCTGCCAATTAGCGCTATTAAAATCCGTCCTAAGCGTCATAGCAAGAGCCTCAAAAGCAGTCCCCAAGTGGAAAGAACCCAAACCAGAAGCAATAAGCTTGAGATGAGGAAACTCAGTTCTTAGGTACTTAGCAAGCTCCAGACCTGAGATTTCATCTGCTCTCAAATCTTGAGGACTTACTAATTCTAATTTCATAGAAGGGTCTCTTAAAAAATAATCTCGGATCATCATATAATCACTAGGACTAGATATCTTTGGCATTTGTTTAGTAGGGATAGAAGCCGCTCCAGCAAAGGGATTGAGCAGCCCACCTGCTCTAGACCAGACTCGCTGCCGATCCAACTCCGGGAAAGGTCTCTCTAAAAAATCTATCAAAGCTGCTGGAGATTCTAGACCTATAGGAAAAATTTTAAGCTGGGTCAGTCTTTCTATAGGAGCCAGAGTTAAAAGCAAATCGAAATCGCATTTAGTGTAAAGCCCGGGAATATAGGCTAGGACAGGATCCCAGCAAGCAGAGATATCTAAATCTTGGACCAAACCCGGCGCGAAAATTTGAAACCCACTCAGTTTATGCTCAGCAAGAATAGCCCTATAACGATGATAATCAGAAGCATTAATCAGAGTTGCTAAATGCAATCTAGTCGACAAAGAATTAGCATAGTCTATTAATGGAAGCAGATATTTTTCAATAGCAAGAGAACTCAGACTAATCTCTAGATGAGCCTCTCTCCCCTGTTTAGCCCAAATAGAATGTGACTTGGCTAAACTATCTAAAACTTGTTTATAAACAGTCCAAACTTCTTGAGAGCAAGACTCTAAGCGTAGAACAGGATAAAAATCAACTGGGGGTTTTATAGACATTGATAATCTCTAAATTAGAAGCCCCTTCAAGCAAAACCCTCAAACACTGTTCCAGAGCCCAAGCCTGATCAGGACTTATGACAGGAAGTTCCTGAAACTCAATCTCAGAGCCAAACTCAGAGTTAGAAGCCTCGTGATAATGATTACCTCTGGTTTCGATAAGATAGCTAACTCCTTTGGGCTTAGGTCTAGTTGGGGTATTGAGTTGGATTTTGAAGATAGAGATCTCTGCTATCAAAGCTGCAAGTTTAGCTATAAATTCTGGGTCTTGGATTTGTTTTGGCATAAGCATAATTTGCAACTGCAAATCACAAGTCTTCGAATATTCTGCCTTAAATGCTTGGATACCCTCTACTATCCCACGCAGACTAATCCCAGAAGCCGCTTGGTTAATGGCTTTAAGGCTTTCTTCATCTACAGCATCTAATTTTAGAGAGAGTCTGTCTGCTTTGGAGGCTCGCTCTCTCACCATAGGATCTCCCAGCAAAGTAGCATTAGTCAAAATAGAGATAGGTATACTACGAGAAGAGAGGCTCTGAGTCCAAGCGCGTATGGAGTCTATAATCTCTCCCAAATTGGCTGCTAGAGTAGGTTCCCCAGAACCAGCCAAAGTAATCACATCAAGACTATGATTCAAGCCTGACTCCAAACTAAAAAGTCCTTGTTCATAAAATAGTTTGAGGTCTTCTACTATATACTCAGTCGGTACATAAGTTCTAATCTCTGTCGTAATATTTTGGATACGACCCAACTGACAATAAACACAATTGAAACTACAAGTACTAATATCACCAATAGGATCTACTCCCAGAGAGCATCCTGAGCGCCATGAGCGAACTGGACCATAAATATATCTGTTACGCATCTCTAATATCTGGGCACCTTAGGATCTATTTCTTGAGACCAAGCCTCTATACCACCTTCTAGGTTCAGGAGGTTAGAGAAGCCATGCTCTCTCGTCAAATAATCTATAACTTTTTGGCTGCGCCCTCCATGATGACAATGCACTATAACTTTGATGTCCCGAGGGATCTCTTGATATCTCTCTGGAATCTCTGACATAGGAATATGCTGGGCTCCCAGATTACAATAGTTATACTCATCTAATCTTCTAACATCTAGAAGACAGTAAGAGTGCGGGTCTAAGCCTTGCAATTCATGAACAGAAATAGAAGCCATAAACTAAGTTTAGCGTGATTTGAGTTTAGACATCTCTATGAAATGCCCAGTAATAGCAGCTATCACTGCCATAATAGGCAAAGCCAAAATCACTCCCACCGCACCCCCTATCTTGGCTCCTATAGCAAAAGTCATAACTATGCCAAGTGGATGAAAACCAAGCGCATCTCCTAACAATCTAGGTGCAACAAAATTATCACGAATAACTTGGGTGTAAAACAAATAAACTCCAAGAGCTATAAGGAATTTGGTGGTGCCGCTAGTGTAAGCTATGACTGCTAGCGAAGGGACTATCGCCGTCCAAGTACCTATCATCGGCACTATCTCTAAGAGTTGCACCACCGCGAGCAAAACCGCATAACTACTACCAAGCAAAGAATAAGTTAGTAGCATCACAGTTGCCGTCATAGAGGCTATTTGGAATTGGCCAAGAATGTAAGCATGTAAAGAAGCATTAACTCTGGCTCTAATTGCATTGAGATGCATTTGAAATCGTTTGTTGAAAGGAAGAATAATAATCTCCCAAGCCCTCTGTCCATCAGCCAAAAGATAAAAAGTAAAAATCAGAGTAAGTAGAGTATAAAGCAACATGGACATACTACTCATAATGAAAGCACCAAGAGAAGATCCGAAATCACTAACCTTAAACTGGCTCAGCATGGGCAATACAGAGTTTACAAACTCTTCTTCATTGAAATAATGAACTGGTATCTCCAGATGATAACTAGCTAGATATCCATTAATTATCAAAATCGTTTGTTTCAACTCTCCCAAAAGATAGGGAAGTATTTTGCTGAATTCTTTAATCTCCATACTCAAAAGAGGAGTAAGATAGACACCCAACATGGCTAAACCAAAAAAGGCACTGAGAACTATAATGACTATAGAAAAAACTCTGGATCTAATATACTTCGCCAAGAAAGATACAGGCGCAGACAAAAGGTAATATAACAATATACCCATAAATAAAGAAACTATAATTCCCCAAATTGGTCTAAGCAAAAAAGCTAAGCCAAGGAAGAAAGCACACCAAATTGCAAAAAAATTACTCTGATAAGCTCTTTTCTGCCAATAATTAAGAGATTTATCATGCTTCTCAAACATTAACTAACAGTATAAGGCCTTTTTCAAAATCGCAAAAAATCTACTCTAGTGTAAAATAATTAGGTTGTCACTTATTTTTAGCCTCTGCCAAAAAGTTCCCCTCAATGCCCAAACTTAAATCCAAAATCAGAATAAAACAAAGCAAAAAGGCTAGCTATTTAGATCTTTCTCAAGAAAATCTTCGCTCTGATACTTTCCTTGAGGACTTTAAAAACTATCTTAAAAACATAGAGGCATTTCTGAGAGGAAACTCCGTATCCTTGATAGTTCCAGAGGAGCTAGATCTTGAAGAAGCTTTAGATTCAGATATTTCGGAACTTATCAAAAACATAGAGCTAGAACTCAATAGACATAATATAGCTCTAAAAGGTCTCTCCAAAAATAATAGTGAGGATAGTATAGACGCTAAGCTTTTAGATCCTGAACTACAGTCTCAAAGACAGAAAGAACAAGCCGAAATAGTCTCCAATCTACCAGAAACTCTATTCATCAAACACAACATTAGATCAGGTCAATTAGTGCGTTATCCGGGAAATTTGGTGATTTTTGGAGATGTCAATCCCCAAGCAGAACTTATTGCCAAAGGAGATATTATAGTCTGGGGCAACCTTAGGGGCTTGGCTCATGCTGGAGCCGACGGAGATGAGACAGCCATTGTTGCCGCTCACAGACTGGATTGCGGACAACTGAGGATCGCAGACAAACTCATAGCTATCTCCTCCAAAATGCATAAAGCACAAAAATTTCTTAAAGACAAAAAAACTATCACACCAGAGATAGCGCGCATAGTGGATAATGAGATCAAGATCTTAAAAAACTAATGGGGATTTGAATGACAGAAGACATGAAAAAAGGCAGAGTAATAGTAGTAACATCGGGCAAAGGTGGAGTAGGTAAAACTACCACCACTGCCAATATAGGAGCAGCTCTTGCAGACCTTGGCAAAAGCGTTTGTCTTATAGATATGGATATCGGTTTACGCAACCTAGATATACTCATGGGTCTAGAGAACCGTATCGTCTACAACTTGGTGGATGTTATAGAAGGAACTTGCAAAGTCAAACAAGCTCTAGTCAAAGACAAAAAACTACCCAATCTGTCATTGATGCCAGCAGCTCAAACCCGTGATAAGAACTGTGTTAGCGCAGAACAAGTCAAAGAATTAGTTACAGATCTTGCAACTATGTTTGATTTTGTAGTCATCGACTGTCCAGCCGGCATAGAGTCTGGTTTTCAGAACAGCATCGCTGGAGCCGATGAAGCTATCGTCGTAGTTACTCCTGAAATGTCCTCAGTGAGAGACGCAGATAGGATAGTAGGACTACTAGAAGCCCGCAAGAACGAACTAGATAGTTATAGACTAGTCATCAATCGCCTGAAACCCGGTCTCGTAGAGACCAACGATATGATGAGTGTAGAAGATGTCTGCGAGATACTCTCCATAGATCTTCTAGGAGTAGTACCAGATGATGAGGCTATAGTCATCTCCACCAACAAAGGCGAACCACTCTCACTCACTGACAACAAACTAGCTGGACAGGCTTATCGCAATATAGCCCGTAGACTTTTGGGTGAAGATGTCCCCTTCCTCAAACTCAATCGTAGACTAGGTTTCTTAGGTAAATTAAAAGCAATATTCAAATAAATCATGCTCAAAACTATATTAGATTGGTTATTCAATATCCCAGAAAAAGGCAGCAAATATTCAGCCAAAAATCGAATGAAACTTATGGTCATTCATGATAGGCAGCAGATGCCACCCGCCCAAATCGAAAAAATGAAAAAAGAACTCCTCGAAGTCATGTCTAAATACTTCGATATAGATCCAGATCATGCAGAATGTATCATCCAGTCTAACGATGACAGATCTGCGGTTATTTCTACCAATGTACCCTTGGTCAACAAAAAACCTAGCAAAATCGGTCTACTCAACTAGTTATGGCAAGTGCTACTAAATATAGTCATCAAGAAATACAAAAAATCTTCTCAAAGCCTTTCCCTGAGCTTATCTACGAAGCTCAAAGCTTGCACCGAAAATATCATGACCCCAACAGTATACAGTTTTGCACCCTATCCAGTATTAAGACTGGGGCCTGCCCCGAGGACTGTAATTATTGCTCTCAGTCTGCTCGCTATGATACTGGTCTCAACGCAGAACCACTAATCTCAGAAGAAGCCATACTCAAAGAAGCCGCTGCTGCCAAAAATAACGGCTCTACTAGATTTTGCATGGGAGCCGCTTGGAGATCAGCCCCCAAGGGAGCTGATTTTGATAGAGTCTTAAGTGCGATCTCTAAAGTCAAAGCTATGGGTCTAGAACCCTGTGCCACTCTAGGCATGCTCACTCCAGAACAGGCACTGGCACTCAAAGAAGCCGGTTTACATAGCTATAACCACAACATAGATAGCTCTCCAGAGTATTACCCTCAAATCATCTCTACGAGGTCTTTTGAAGACAGGATAGAAACCATCATGAATGTCCGAGCTGCTGGCATAGAAGTCTGCTGCGGTGGTATTTTAGGTCTAGGAGAAAGCGCAGAAGACAGGATTAGTTTTCTTGCGGTACTCGCCAATATGGATCCTCAACCAAGTTCAGTCCCCATCAATGTTCTAGTACCCATAGAAGGTACACCCCAATACCAAAAACTAGAAGCTCAAAAGCAAGACAAACCTAATGTCGATCCTTTTGATTTGCTTCGATGCGTTGCTACAGCTCGCATACTTATGCCCCAAGCCCGTATCAGACTCTCTGCTGGCAGATTACATATGAGCCAAGAACTTCAAGCTCTTTGTTTTATTGCTGGTGCTAACAGCATACATACTGGCGCCAAACTACTCACCACCGACAATTTAGGTGAGACTGAAGATCATGAACTGATCTCTAAGCTCGGCATGAAGATACTTTCATGAGAACTAATCTCCGTATCTTAGTAATTTGTGGGGGTTTCTCTCAAGAACGAGAAGTCTCATTGAGGTCTGGAACCAATGTTCATGCGGCTTTGGTCAGACTCGGCTACAGCAAAGCTCAACTTTTTGATCTTCGTGATCTTAATTCCATCTCAGAGCTAGTCCGAATCTCTCCAAATATAGACCTAGCTATTTTAGTTAGCCACGGCACTTATGGAGAAGACGGCTGTCTTCAAGGACTCCTAGAATTAATCAAAATCCCATATACTGGCTCTTCTGTTCTTGCTAGTGCTCTTGCTATGAATAAATTACAGAGCAAAGCCTTGCTCAAAGCCTCTGGCTTAGCGGTTTTGCCAGCGTTCTCACTTCTAGAAACTGAACTTAGCGAAAGAGCTTATATCGCCAAACCCATCTCTGATGGTTCTAGTGTAGGTATAGTCAAAGCAAATAACCTTGCTGAACTTCGTAATTTTGCTAACCAAGTAGAAGATGCTTCCAAATATTTTGTAGAACCTTTTATCAAAGGTACAGAAGTGACGACTAGCATCATTCCCTATAGATCTGACTTGCCTTGTAATGCGGACTGTCTTATAGACTCAGATCTAGTCTCTCTGCCTATTCTAGAGCTTAAACCTCTCAAGGAATTTTATGACTATGAAGCCAAATACACCAAAGGCTTAACTGAATTTATTTTGCCAGCTAGACTCAGCCCCGAACTTAGCCTCAAAATACATAAAGCTGCTCTTCAAGCTTATAGAACTTTAGCTTGTTCTGCTTTTGCAAGAGTAGATTTTATTATTGATGGAGAAGAGCCATATATCCTAGAACTCAATAGCCTGCCGGGTATGACAGACACCAGTGATCTTCCTGCTCAAGCCGCAGCCACTGGGATTAGCTATGATGCGCTAGTAGAGCTACTAGTAGAAACGGCTGCCTGATTGATTTTGGGCTCAGTACCCGCAATAAGCCTCTGAATATTAGCACGGTGTTTAATAAGCACGATATACACCGTTGTAAAAAATCCATAAGAAATAATAGGCAAAGACTCTCCAAATAAATAAAGCCAAAGACTAACCAAAGGTATACAGACTATAGAACCCAAAGAACTATATTTGCTAATATACACGGTCGCCACCCAGATACTAATCGTAATCAAAGCCGCCCAAGAATTAAGAGCCAGAAGCACTCCAAAACCAGTCGCTGAGGACTTTCCACCCTTAAAACCCAAAAAAATACTTTTACTATGAGCGATAATAGGCACAAAAGTCAATAATAATAAGAACCACTCCGAATAAGTCTCAGATACAAAAAAATAATTTTTGGCATAATAAACTGGAGCAAAGCCCTTAAAAGCATCCAAACAAAGAACCAATAAAGCCTGCCATTTGCCGATGTTTCTAAGGACATTAGTGGCTCCGATACTAGCACTACCAATCTTAGTCAAATCCTTACCATAAGCGAGTCCCAGCCAATAACCAAAAGGCATAGCTCCTATCAAATAAGTAGCTAAAAACAATATTAGTAATTTCATGGAGCTTCCTTCAAAATCATCTGGTAATAATCCTGTATCTTGGTGCTACGAGGATCTGCCTTAATGGCTTTAGTAAATTTATCTTTGGCTAAATGATAACGATCTGCCTTGGCTAAAGATAGATTATGCAGAGTCCTAAGCCCTGAACCTAAATAAGCTTCAGCCAAAAGTTTATGTGCCGCCTCACTAGGATGATAGGACTCTAGAAGCTCTATAGCTTCTTCGTATTGCTGAGCCTCAAGACGATTCTTAGCCTCCACTAATCTTTGATCGAAAAGTGCACAAGAGCTAAGACCTAGGGATAAAATACAAGCAAGAAGCCTAAATCGCACAAAGATATTATAGGACAAAAGCCTCTTTTCATGGGATATTTAGGCTTATATGAAGAGGCTCAGTAGCTATATTTGCCTTGCCATTTTAGTACTTCTATATAGTCTTGCTATTTTTGCTGACTATATAGCCCCCTATGATCCCATATCTCAGAACCCAGAAGCTGGCTATGCTTCAGCCAGTCCTATTCATTTTGACAAAGGTTTTTATATCTATAGGCAGAGTTACAAACTAAACCCCCTGAGCCTCAAAAAAGAAAGTTTTGAAATCAAAGACCATAAATATTATTTGCGTTTTTTTGAAAACCGAAAACTTATCTCTCTAGACCTAAGTGGCTCATCTAAACCTGCTTATTTATATCTTCTTGGAACAGATCAACTGGGACGAGATTTACTCTCTAGATTAATCTACGGGTCTAGACCTTCTTTGAGTATTGGTTTTCTGGGCTTGCTTATAAGTTTTCCCATAGCCATACTCTATGGCTCTATCTCTGGCTTTGCTGGTGGTCTTGTAGACAACATTATGATGCGCATTGCTGAAGCCATCATGAGCTTGCCGGGTTTATATATCCTCATCATACTCTCTGCCATCCTTCCTGCCAGCCTCAGCAATACTCAGAGATTTCTGATGATCACAGTGATACTTTCTTTTATTTCTTGGGCAGGTCTTAGCAGAATCATTAGAGGTCAAATCCTTTCACTTAAATCTCAAGATTTCATAACTGCCTCTAAAGCAATAGGTGAGCGGCCTCTAGGGATTATCCTCAAGCACTTAGTACCTCATACTGCTAGTTTTCTTATAGTCTCTGCAACCTTAGCCATACCCGGCTATATAGTAGGAGAATCTGCTTTAAGTTTTTTGGGCTTAGGCATCAATCAACCAGATCCTAGCTGGGGCAATATCCTTGCCGAAGCAAGAGAGTTAAGCAACATCTTAACTAGACCTCATTTCTTTTGGGCTCCTTCTTTTTTGATTTTCATTGCTGTACTTAGCTTTAGCCTGATTGGAGATGAGTTGAGAGATCGCTTAGATCCGCATCAACATTAGGTTTAGAGCCTACTCCCAAATCTTAGACAGTTTTTTGCCCAGTCAGATCTCTTAGTAAAGCTTTGAAAGCACCTCTGTCTTTCATGTGTTGAATAAAACTATTGCGAATAATCGAGGGGGATATTTTACGCTCCAAGCCAGCTTTAATTCCGGCTTGCTTGACAAGCCTAAATATTTCTCTTGCAGAAACCTCTTCTCCACTGGCTTTGCTATTAGTAAAAAACAACTTGTGTCCTAATTTCAAATTATGCTCATGGATATAAGTAAGTAAATATTCTTTGAGCAGTTTATTGAAGGGCACTACTCTTGATTTATATTTGGCAGAGTGAGGAATACTAATCAACTGATTATCCAAATCAACATCTTCTAAAGTTAAGGAAAGCAGCTCCCCTACTCGAATACCAGTCGCATAAATAAGCTCTAGTATAATTTTGCTACGAAGACTATGCTCTCCACAATCCAGCAATTCTTGCATTTCTTCTTCAGTTAAAAAAACAAAAGTTTTATTTCTATATTGAGCCTCTCTTTCTACTTGAGTAAAAGGATCTCCTTTGACTCTTGATGCATTGCGCAACCAAGTCCAGAGTCCATGCAAAGCAGTGAGTTTACGATTAATACTCGCTATAGATTTACCCTGTTTCTCTATCCATTGCTTAAAAAGCTCCAGAGTCTTAGGATCTAGATTGCAAATATTATAATCATCAACTCTTATTTCCTTGGAAACAAAAGCCTCAAAATCCAAAAGATCTCTCTTGTATAAACGCAAAGAATTAAAGCTCAAAAGCTGCTCATTCTCAAGGTAGTTTAGATATTCTGCTATTATCTCCACTGGTTAAGATTTTAACTCAGATGCAAAAAGCTAATCCGAATATTTATGCAATAGTTCCTGCTGGCGGTATTGGCAAGAGAATGGGTGCTAGGAAACCCAAACAGTTTTTAGATTTGGCTGGAGAACCGATACTATCCCTCACTCTTAAGACCCTGGCTTCCTCAGGACAAATTCAAAAATTTATCATTCCGAGTATAGATATTGTTTATACTCGCAAAATTATCGCTAGTTATTGTCCGGGACTCAATGTAGAGATTATCAAAGGTGGTAAAACTAGGCAAGATAGTGTCTATAACGCCCTATTAATCGCCATTCCAGATCAGCCAGATCTACTACTCATTCATGATGCTGTAAGAGCTTTGGTACAAATCGAAACCATTCATGAAGTCATAGAAGCCGCTCTGCGTTTTGGTAGTGCCACAGCAGCTTCAGCAGTAACAGATACTCTCAAGCTGTCTTACTATGATGAAAAAACCCAAAACTATCTTGTTCGCAAAAATGTCTCTAGAGATTTACTCTGGGCAGTACAAACCCCTCAAGTGTTTAGAACAGAAATCTTGGTCAAAGCTTATGAGCAAGCCATCGTAGATAAATTTACTGGCACAGACTCAACCGGTCTTGTAGAAAGGATTGCAGAGAAAGTAGCTTTAGTTGAAGCCCCCAATTCCAATATCAAAATTACCAGCCCTGAAGACCTAAAAATCGCAGAGAGTTATTTGCTAGCGAGGTCTAAAGCTTCGAATAATCCAATTGAAAGATAGGCATCAAGCCGGGAATAGTCGCACCATCTACGATTTGCCCTATTTGCTTACGCACTGTTTCTTTGAAGGTTTTTTGCATAGGATGAGACTCTGGCTTACAAGCCTCTCTACTAAAGACTCCTGTCCATTTATCATCTTTGATGTCTTCTGCCCCTAAATTTTTGGCAGCAAGACTAGAAGCTTCATTCAGGTCTCCTCCTATAATCACAATAGTGTCATCAGGTCTCAGAGCAGCCATACCTGTAAGCTTAGAGGCTTCTTCTCTAAGAGTTATAGTCCAAGCCACAGTACCATCATCAAATCTTTCGACAGAGTTATAAGCTAGCCCAGATCCCTTAACTCCCAAATGCGCTAACTGTCTGACATTGAGGTGTCTATCTAAAAGTGTTTCATTGATAACCAAAGGTTTACCCTGATCAAAAGTACAATGTTTGATCCCAGTAATAGTCTGAAGATCTTCAGCATAATCCACTACTTGAACAAAAATAGTTAGTCCTGTTTTTTTGTAGGGATAGACCATAATCACCTGTCTACTCTTCTCTATTTTTTTTGCCCAAACATCAAAATCTCTTTTATCTGGGTTAGGTATCCCCATCATTTGATGAAAAGCAAATTTACTCAAATGTGCGAACTGAGCATGACAGCGGACTAAACGCTCTTTGGGCATAGAAATGAGTAATTGCTTATAGGATAGTTTCTCTAGGTCATGAATGTCATGCAATTTCTGATAGGACTCTAAAGCTTTGGATTCCACTATCTCAGTATTCTCACGAAAATCCTCAGCGCTATTATGCTGAGGATAAATACCTACTCGTGTTTCTTCTGCAGGAGCTGATATCCTAACAGGTCTAGCCTTACCAAGACCTATCATCAATACCATTTCTTGAAAATTTTCAGGATCTAAAAGTTTGGGAGACTTACTACTGTTCTTATAAGCAAAAGCCCCTCCTACATAATTATGCCTATGTTCAAGTCTTAGCTCCTCTGTTTTGCTATCCTTCTCTTCTTCTGGCATCTCTCTATTTGTTTATAGCACAAGCTTCAAGAGACATCAAAGATAGGCAACAAGCCGGGTATCGCGGCTCCATCTATGATTTGATAGACCTGTTTTCGTATACTATCTTTATAGGATCTTCTGAGTAAATATTTATCTTCGTTATCAGACTTACGGGCATCTGCATCATAGAAACCAGTCCATTTGCCACTTTGAGGGTCTATACCCTCTGCTCCTAAATTTCTTGCAACAGCTTGATGTAAAGGGGTATCCAAGTCTTTAAGTATAATGATTTGACCATTGTCTTTAAGAGCCGCTGAAGCCGAAGTAGCCTGAGTTGTTTGCTCTGTGATAGTCCATAAGATAGTCCCGTCATCAAACCTTTCCACCGAGTTGAGATATTCACTCTTGCCACTCCAATCTCCAACATGAGCGATCTGTCTTAGTTTTCCGAACTGGTCTAAACGAGACTCATTGATCACTACTGGTTCGCCTGCATCAAAAGTGATGTGCTTCAAATTAATAACTTCCCCAATCAAATTCCTTTGTAATTTTTGAACAAACTGCAAAAGTCCAAAATGAGGATTAAAAACCGCAACCTCAATCTCTGACTGGAGTTTAGAGAGTAATTCTCCTTCTAGCTGGCGGCGGCGCACAAAAACCTTATAATCTCTTTGCTTGAGATCATAAACACAAATCATTTGCTTAAATGCTTCAAGAGTCATCTGCGAGAATTGTTGAGATAGCTTTAGTAAGCGCTTTTGAGTTAAAGTAGTAGTCTCTTCCACAAAACCCATAGCCAGTAAATCACTCTGTCCGAGCAATCCTGAATAATCCATAAAAGATATGGCTGGCAGTTGTTCTATATGCTGAGTAAAATACGCTTGACTGTTATGCTGAGGATAAAGTCCTGCTCTTAGATCAGTATCCCGAAGTATCATCTCTACAGAGCGAGCCTTGCCCGGAATAGTGTAAATAATTCTATTCTCACTATTTTTACCATCTTGAGATTTATATTCTTCTAGAGTTTTAGGTCTGGAGCGAGGACTTAAATAGTTAAAAGCATGACGGAGATTGACATCCCGAGCAGCCTCTTCTAAGACAGCTTGTGCTATCTCGCTACTATCCAAGCTACTAGGTTTTATCACCATAGTTAAGGAGCCACAAAAGCTCTAAATATAGGAGACCTCTAAATGGTTAAGGCTAGGTTAAGGCAAATAATTCTGCTTCGTAAATAATCCTATCTTGTTGAAGAAGTGCCAGATTATCCCTTAATTCTTGAATTTTGGCTGGGGCGGCCTTCTCTAAAAAACTCGGACTAGAAAGTCTTTGTTCCAGAACAGCTCTATCTTTATCGAGCTTAGATATCTTGCCTTGAAGATTAGCTCTCAGCCTATCAAGATCTACCAAACCTGCTAAAGGTATCTGAATGCGGGATTTGCCAAGCAAGATCACACTAAGAGGCTTGGCTAAATTTTCTGAACTAAAAGAGATCTCTGCTACTTTGGCTATACTACAAATATAAATACTATTAGTCTCAATAGCTTGTCGTTCAAAATTATCAGAACTATCTACATGAAGTTCTAAATTTTGAGACCAAGGGATATTAAGACTCTGCCTAGTATTACGAAGTGCTGAAATTAGCTCTATCACAAAGCCCACAGACTTAGAGGATAATATATTATCCGACTGAGATAATATATTATCCAAATCCGCATCAAAACTGGGATATGGAGCAAAGCTAATACTCTGTTGCCTCGCAGAGCTAGGCTCTGCGGATAGCTTGTTGGGCTTGGTAAGTTCTTGCCATAGCTCCTCTGTAATGCAAGGCATAATAGGATGTAAGAATCTTAGCGAAGCCTCTAGAACCATGTATAGGACTTGCTTACTAGCTTCTAGTCCAGAAGCAGTTTCTTGAGATCTACTTTTGAAAAACTCTATATACCAATCACAAAAATTAAACCAAATAAAATCATAGATTTTGGATTGGATGCTAGAGAGATCATAGTTCTGAAAATCCAGACTAAGTTCTTTCGCTAACTGATTAGATTTAGCCAAAAGCCAAATATCAGGAGCTGCAAGAGAAGCCCAATCCAAGTCTTGACTTGGCTTAAAATCAGGCCCCAACTGGATTTGAACAAAACGAGCTGCATTGAAGATTTTGTTAGCGAATTTACGGAACTGCTCTACAGTATCAGAAGACCAGAGCTTAGTCTCTGGGTCTTGCTTCCCGGGAAAACGAATATCCTGATGAGAATAAATACCGATACTAGCGTAGAACATGCGACTAGCATCTGCGCCATAACGGTCTACAAGATCTAAAGGATCTATAACATGTCCTTTGGATTTACTCATGCGCTTACCATCTGGCATTTGGATGACTGGATGTATTAAGACCTTCTGAAAGGGTTCTTGCTTGCAGAAATATTCACTAGAAAAAATCATTCTGGAAACCCACAGATTAATGATTTCTCTAGCTGTAGCAAGCACACTAGTAGGGTAGAAATGCTCAAAGACTTGGGGGTCATCTTGCATAGTAGCGAAAGGCCAAAGAGCACTACTAAACCAAGTATCCAAAACATCTGTGTCTTGCCAGTAGATTTGAACTCCCTCCCCAGCCTCTTGCTGAGCTTTTATCAGAGGTCTTAGATCTATAGGCTTCCCGTCCACCAAATGCTCTGGATTAGAGCAAGGAAGATTATCAGAGTTATGCTCAAAGTCATCGGAAACAAAACTATAAAGTTTCTGCTGCCCGTTTTCTTCATAGTAATAATAAAAAACTGGTATCCTATGTCCCCACCAGATTTGACGACTAATACACCAGTCTTGAACATTCTCAAGCCAAGCTTTATAGGATTCAGAATAACGCTCTGGCACAAAATCTATGCGCTGTTCTTTGAAAACCGCATCTAGAGCGAGCTTGGCCAGTTCTGGCATTTTGACATACCATTGCATACTCAGGTACGCTTCTATCTCTGTAGAACATCGATCATGCAAATCTTGTTCAGCAAGATAGTCACTAACTGAGATTAGCTGAGATATCTCTGATAAATCTTGAATAATAAGCTCTCTAGCTTTGTAACGATCTAGTCCTTGATATTTAACTGGAATTATAGAAGCATCATCAGTACGGAGTTTGGCATTAACATCAAAAATACTCAGGTAACTTAAACCCTGTCTTTTGGCTATAGCTTCATCGTTCTTGTCATGAGCTGGTGTAACTTTAAGAGCCCCTGTTCCAAAATCTAGTTTAACCTGTTCATCTAAAACTAAAGCTATACGCCTCTTCACAAAAGGAATCTCTAGTTGGACTTTATCTATGTTGTCTATCAAGAATTGATAGCGGGTATCTCTCGGATGAACAGCTACAGCCATGTCCCCAAACATAGTCTCTGGGCGGCTTGTAGCTACAGTGATAGTGCCGGACTCTAAGCCATCTATGAAAACTTTATACGCTATATTGTAAAGTTTTTTCTTAGTGCTGACTTGTTCTAACTCCAGATCAGAAAGCGAAGTCAAACAACGAGGACACCAGTTCACCAGTCTCTCACCTCTATAAACTAAACCTTGTTTATAGTAATCAACAAAAACTTTATGGATGCTTTTAGAGTAAGCTGAGTCCATAGTATAACGACAGCGAGCATAATCTGGACTAAAAGCCAGTTTCTGCATTTGACCTAGAATTTTGCCGCCATATTGTTCTTTCCATTCTTGGACTCTCTCCAAAAACTTAGTGCGCCCTAATTCATATTTGCTAATCCCTTCTTCTTTTTTGAGGAATTTCTCTACCACTAGCTGAGTACCTATCCCTGCGTGATCTAGACCTATCTGCCACAGAACATCATGCCCTAACATTCGATGATAACGAATCAAAATATCTTGGATACTACCTCCCAAGGCATGCCCCATATGTAACTCTCCTGTAACATTAGGAGGTGGCAACGCTATGCTAAAACGCTTAGTTCTATCTTTAGTCGGATCTATGTTGGTTGCATAAAGATTATGCTCCAAGTAATACTGGATCCATTTGGACTCTATTTCTTTATGGTCATAGTTAGTCATCTCAACAACAAATCTATTCTAACTCAGAGCTTTGCTATGATTAGACTGTTTTTATGTCAGAGCCAGAGCTTAATCCCTACAAAGATACTATAGATTTACCACAAACTGATTTCCCGATGAGAGGCAATGGGGCTCAAAGAGAACCAGAATTCCAAGCCAAATGGGCTCAGCTAGACATTTACAAACAAATCTATGAACAGCTAAAAGCCACTAAAGCAGAGCTTTTTGTCTTGCATGATGGTCCACCCTATCTTAGTTCTGATCGTATCCACATAGGAACAGCTCTTAATAAAATCCTCAAAGACATAATTATCAAATACAAAACCCAGAAAGGCTTCAACAGCCCTTATATTCCCGGTTATGACAGTCATGGTCTACCCATAGAAACTGCTGTAGTCAAAGAAATCAAAGGTGGAAGGAATGCTGTTAGCCTATTAGAGCTAAGAGAACTTTGCAAGGCTTTTGCACTCAAGAACCTCAAAGGACAAGAAACTAATTTCAAAAGATTAGGAATCCTAGGAGATTGGGAGCATCCTTATATAACTCTTAATCCTGATTTTGAAGCTGCTCAAATTAGAGTTTTTGCTGAGATGGTCTCCAAATCCTATATCTACAGAGGTCTTAAACCTGTCTACTGGAGTTATGGTGCTGAAACCGCTCTTGCTGATGCCGAAGTAGAATACAACGAAGAACACGAATCGACTTCTGTTTATGTAAGCTTTGCTATAGACCCTTCTAGCACAAAAATCGAAACCCTCCAAGACGCTAAAATCGTCATCTGGACTACAACTCCTTGGACCTTGGTTGCCAACCAAGCTATTTGTCTTAACTCTAATTTGGACTACCAGCTATATTCTGCTAAACAAGAAGACAGAGATCTCGGTAAGATACTTATCGCTTCAGCAAGAGCTGAGGAGTTTTCCAAAGCTAGCAAAACTCAACTCAAGGCTCTAGGCTCTCCCTTCAAAGGCAGTGAGCTAAAGGCTTTGCGAGCTTGGCATCCTCTCTATGATCGTCCTTCTCCTATTATTTTCGGAGAGCATGTTAATACCGAAGCTGGTACTGGCTGCGTTCATACTGCACCCGGGCATGGTATTGAGGATTTTCATGTGGGTCAGGCTTATGGGCTCAATATCCTATGCCCAGTAGATTCCAAAGGTTATTACACTAACGAAGCAGCTCCTATTAATGGCATCTCACTAGAAGGCATCCATGTCCTAGAAAAACGCAAAGACAAAGATAGTGGCAATGAAATCATCATAGAAGCCCTAAAGCAAAGAGGCGCTCTCATCTATAGTCACAAGATCAAACATAGTTACCCTTATTGCTGGCGCTCCAAAACACCGCTACTATTTAGAGCTACCCGCCAGTGGTTCGCTAGCCTAGATGGCTTTCGGGATGCGGCTCTTAGAGCTATCGCTACAGTTGAGTGGATCCCTCCCAAAGGACGCAAACGCATAGAAGCGATGGTCGCTGAGAGAGGAGACTGGTGTATCTCAAGACAAAGAGCTTGGGGTTTACCTATCCCGGTTTTTTATGACAAGAGCCGCTTAGACTCCGAAGGCAATCCTAGCCCCATATTAGACCTAGCTCTTATGGAGCACATCGCTCAAATTTTTGCCAAGGAAGGTTCCAATGCTTGGTATAGCCGCAGTATCTCAGAGTTGCTCCCTCCCAATAGCAAATATAAAAGCGAAAATCTCATCAAAGAAACAGACACTATGGATGTCTGGTTTGACTCTGGCTCCTCACATAGAGCAGTAGTAGCCCAGCGCCCAGAACTGTCTCCAGATGGTCATTTCAGAGTAGCAGACCTCTATCTCGAAGGTTCTGATCAACATAGAGGCTGGTTTCAGTCTAGCCTTCTAACATCTGTCGCCACCAATGGTTATGCACCCTACAAGTCTGTGCTTACTCATGGGTTCGTGCTAGACGAGAAGGGCCGCAAAATGTCCAAATCTTTGGCTAATGTCATAGACCCTCAAACTGTTATCTCGGAATATGGTGCAGACATACTCAGGCTCTGGGTAGCCAGCGTAGATTATTCCATGGACATCAAAGTCGGCCCGACTATGTTCAAACAGCTAAGCGATATATATCGCAACTTACGCAACACGAGTAGATATATGCTGGGTAATTTATTTGACTTCTATCCAGAGACAGAATCTGTCCCCTATGATGCTCTCTGGGACTTGGATAGACTCGTCTTACATAAAAGCCAAAAACTTATCCAAGAACTGAGCGAATATTTTGATAATTATCAATTTTTCAAATACTATCAAGTGCTCCAGAATTTTTGTTCAGTAGAGCTTTCTGCTTTTTACTTCGATATCATCAAAGATAGACTCTACACTCATGGCAGCCGCTCCCGGTCCCGCAAAGCAGCTCAAACAGTGCTTTATAAGCTACTAAGTATCATCACTAGACTTTTTGTTCCAGTATTACCTCATTTAGCTGAAGATATTTATCAACATTACCCTAGTCAACTCAAACAAGTCGAAGCTAAATGCAACTTCCACAAAGCAGACCTAGACTCCATCCTAGCCAGCAAATGGCCTGAAGTCCAAAGCCAATACCTCAACGAAGAGCTAAGCTCCAAATGGACAGAGATTTTGGAGCTTAGAGAAATGAGCAATAAAGCTATAGAAGATTTGCGCAAACAAGGTCTCCTAGGTAAATCCCTAGAAGCTTCTATCAGCATCCATAGTAAAGATATAGAAAGACTCCAGCTAGCTAGTCTCAAACAAGAACTCAAAGCTGTTTTTATAGTCTCAGAAATTAACTTAGATGATTCAGACTCTTCAACCCTAGTAAAAGCCAAGGTATTTGAAGGACAAAAATGCCAGCGCTGCTGGAAACTTTTTAAGGCAGCGGAGATGCTAGGAAACATCTGCCAAAGCTGCTCTGAAGCCTTAAAGTGATTATAATATTATTATAA
>CAZASO010000001.1:1848-6631 GCA_964487825.1 uncultured Gammaproteobacteria bacterium | reverse complement strand
CTATCCTTAAGAAATACTTAGCAGCCTCGCTTATTAGCTTAAGTCCATGAGAAAATGCAATAAGTTAAGGGTTTTTATTTTTGAATGACTAACACAGCCTACCCAGAGCAGAAATTTAAGCTCGACCAATTCCAAGAAGACGCTATCAAACACATACAAGAAGGACTCAGTGTTCTAGTCTGCGCTCCTACTGGTGCTGGTAAAACCATTATCGCCAAAGAAGCAATCAGGCAAGCCATATTATCAGGACACAAAGCTTTTTATACAGCTCCCCTTAAAGCTCTCATCAATCAAAAATATTTAGAGTTCTCTCAAGAATTTGGCGAAAAACAAATCGGCATCATTACTGGCGACATGTCCTCGAATAGAGACGCTCAGATTATTGTGATGACCACTGAAATCTATCGCAATATGCTCTACGGAACGAGTTTTGGTTCTCTAGACCCATATTTAGCTGAACTCAAATATGTCATCTTCGATGAAATGCATTACATGAATGACAGTCAAAGAGGTACTGTCTGGGAAGAAAGTATCATCTACAGCCCCAAATCCATTCAGTTAGTGGGTTTGAGCGCCACCATCAACAACCCTCAAGACATTATTCGTTGGATTAATGATATCCACGGTCCCTGCAAGCTAGTCCAAACTTTTGATAGACCTGTCCCTCTTCATTATTTTTATTTCAAAGACGAACAACTAGTTCCCCTCCTAACTCCCAACCAAAAACTTAACCCTGTCCTCAAAGAACATCAAGACAGCAGGCTCCACAAAAAAAACAATAATAAATTTCAGCACAAAAACAATAATCAAACAGAGAACAGCCCGGACAAAGTTATCCAAGAACTATCCAACAAAGACATGCTGCCTGCTTTGTATTTTGTTTTTAGTCGCAAAGGCTGTGATAAAGCTGCAGAGTCTTGTCAAAATGTCCAACTCCTCAAAGGCACAGAGCGAGAGGCTTTGGCTAAACTCATAGACGAAGCAATAGCTCGCAATATCCATCTACAAAAACACCCTCAACTCAAACTCCTATACCAAGGTATAGCTGTTCACCATGCTGGACAAATGCCCCAATGGAAACTTTTAGTCGAAGAACTTTTCGAAAAAGGCTTCATTAAAGTCGTCTTCTCTACTGAGACTCTAGCTGCTGGTATCAATATGCCTGCTCGTAGCACTGTCATCAGCAGTATCTCCAAAATTAGTGATGATGGTCATCGCAGCCTCAAACCTTCTGAATTCATGCAAATGTCTGGCCGAGCAGGTCGTAGAGGTATGGATGAAGTCGGTTATGTTATAACCATCAAAGACCATCGCCAAAGCGCTTCCGAAGTTGCTACTCTCAGTAACGCCAAAGCCGAGGATATTTGCAGTCATTTTGCTCCTAGCTATGAGATGGTATTAAATCTACTTCAAAGACATGGACTAGAAGAAACCAAAAGCCTCATCCTGAATAGCTTTGGTCAAGCTCAATTAGCTGCAACTCTTCAACCCATAACAGATGAACTTAAAAACCTCGAAGAGCGCATCGCAGAACTACAAGACCCTCTCTGTCCAAATGAACTAGGAGACCTCCATCATTACCGCGAACTACAATCCCGCATGGATCAAGTCAGACATCGCAAAAAGAAACTAGAAAAAGAACTTAATCCAGAAGCTGCTGAACTAGAAGATAGTCTACATTTTCTGACTGAAGAAGCCCAGAACTATCCCTGTAACGGCTGTCCCAAACAAAAACCCTGCTCCAAACAAGCAGAACAAAGTAAACGCTACAAAAGACAAGTCAAAGAACTCAACGCTACTCTAGAAGCCAAACTCAGCCTTTACTGGCAGCAATTCGAAGACATTGCAGCTCTACTCAAAGACAAAAAATACATAGACAGCAACAATAAACCTACAGACTTAGGCAAGACCTGTGCAGCCCTCCGCTCTGATAATTCTTTCTTCATTACAGAAGTCCTACAAAGCAATCTCCTAGAAGCTTTGAACCCAGCAGAGTTTGCAAGTTTGGTCTCCACTATCTCTATAGGTGAAGCCCGTCGCAGAGATCATAACAAAGGACACATCAATCCCAAAATTTTCGATATACTCGAAAGCCTAAATCGCATTTCCAGAAGAGTAATTCAAGACCAGCGCAAATACCGCATCTATAAGTCCGCTGAGATCGGAGCTCACATGTCTTCTATCGTAGAAGATTGGTCCAAAGGTAAATCTTGGGATGAGCTTATCGAAAACTCTAGTTTTGATGACGGAGATATACTCAAAGCCATACGCAGAACCATAGATGTCTGCAAACAAATCTCCAAAGCCCCCAATGTAAGTAGCTCCTTGCAAGCTATAGCTACTGAAGCTATTAGCTCTTTAGAAAGAGAACCCATACTAGAAGTCTTACTCTAAACTTCTACAAGACAGCCGATTGCTTGCGCTTAGCAGAAGCAAAAATAATAGAAAGCACAGAGATATCATTGGGACTCACGCCTCCTACTCTAGAAGCCTGCCCCAAAGTTAAAGGTACGACTCTAGAAAGTTTTTCTCTAGCCTCCAAACTAATCTGCTGACAATTCAGGAAATCAAATCCCTGAGGGACTTTGATGGCTTCGTATTTATCCATCTCACGAATAGAAGATTCTTGTTTCTGGATGTAGCCAGCATATTTAATCTCAGTCTCCAGTTCAAAAGGATACTCAATAGTATCTATATAAATATCTTTTTCTTTGAGCTTACGAAGCTCCCAATCACTAAGACCCATATGAATAAAGGGTTCTAGGTCTTTAGCCCTAAGCTCTGGCTTACGCAAAAGATCTGCTATCAAGACTTTATTGGTACCACGAAGCCTAAATTTACTAGAAGCCTCTGGAGAACTACTGTCCAACTCTTGACTAAGAAGTTCACTATCTATCCTAACTTCAGAGACATATTTCAACTCTCTCGCCAATCTATCTATTTTATTAGAAAAAACTGACCACCTAAAATCATCAACCAAACCCAAATCTCTTCCCAATGGAGTCAATCTCTGATCAGCATTATCTTGGCGCAAAATCAATCTATGTTCAGACCTAGAGGTAAGCATTCTATAAGGTTCATTGATTTCTTTGGTCACCAAATCATCTATCAAAGTACCGATATAAGACTCAGATCTCTTGAGCACAAAATCTCCTTTACTCGCATAGCTAACCACCGCAGCTGAAAGCCTCTCCCCATCTAGGTTCTGCTGTTTACGCCTTGCAACATAAAGAGCCGCATTGATACCAGCCATCAGACCTTGAGCTGCAGCTTCTTCATAACCACTAGTACCCAAAATTTGACCAGAAAGAAACAAACCAGAAATATTTTTGGACTCCAGATTATGCTTACACTGAATAGCTGGAAAATAATCATACTCAACAGCATAAGCAGCTCTAGTTATCTCTGCCTCTTCAAGACCGGGCATAGATCTAACTATCTGCCACTGAACATCAATCGGCAAGCTAGTGCTACAGCCCTGTAAATAAATCTCATTACTACTAAGACTCTCTGGCTCTAAGAAAAAATGATGAGAAGGATTGTGAGCAAACCTAACAACTTTGTCTTCTATAGAAGGACAATACCTAGGTCCCCTAGAATCTAGTTCTCCTGAATACATAGGAGACTGTGTTAAGTTTTGCAGGATAATCTCATGAGTCTTAGCATTACTACGAGTTATATGGCACGGATATTGCAATCTCTGCGGGCGATACGGCAAATAACTAAAAAACTTAGACTCTAGCCCTAAAGCATAGTCTCCATGCGCTTCTTCTAATATCTCAAAATTAATAGTTCTCTTATCAAGACGAGGCGGCGTACCAGTTTTAAGCCTTCCCGTCCTCAAACCCAAATCACTAAGTCTAGGCGACAAACCCAAAGAAGCTTGTTCACCAGCTCTACCTGCTGTTTCAAATTTATGTCCAGTAAAAATCCTCGCTTCCAAAAAAGTACCTGCCGTCAAGACTATGGCATCAGCATAAATCTCTTCGTCCAAATTAGTCCTCAAACCCAAAGTCTCTCCGACAATCAGCTCGCGCGCAGAAGCCTGATAGACACTAAGCTTGGGGACTTGCTCCAAATATTGACGAAGCCATGAAGAATATTGTTTTTTGTCAGACTGAGCCCTCAAAGCCTGTACAGCAGGACCTTTGCTCAGATTAAGTGTTTTGAGTTGGATATAAGTAGCATCAGCAGCTAGTCCCATCAAACCGCCTAGAGCATCTATCTCCCTTACCAAATGTGATTTGGCTGGTCCCCCTATAGCTGGATTGCAGGGCATAGATGCTATTTGATCTATGTTGGCTGTCAGCAATAAAACCTTCAAACCCAATCGTGCAGCTGCGTGCGCAGCCTCAGCACCAGCATGCCCGCCACCGACAACGATAATATCAAAGTGTCTTTTCATAAATTCAAAATACAGCCTTAAAACTCATTAAGGGTGCGCTGCACAACAGAGATTGTAGACACCAAGTTAAATAGTGCCAATAACGCATTTTAGCATTTGGTATTAACTGGTCTTAACTCTCTCTAAAAGAATAGACTTGTTACGCAAATGGACACAAAAGCCATTTCGTAACAAGTCTAATGACAAAATGTTAAGAAATTCCTAAATATCACTTGACTAAAACCTTAAGAGTTTGTTAAGATACTTAATAGTTCATGTTGAAGCAGTTTGATATAAAAAATATTTTGGGAGTGGGGTTATGAGAATTTCCCCTATTTCGAATTTTTTTACTAATCAACTGACAGGCTATCAAGCTAGTCGACCAACAGGCTATCAAGC
>CAZASO010000001.1:0-1748 GCA_964487825.1 uncultured Gammaproteobacteria bacterium | reverse complement strand
TTTTTACTAATCAACTGACAGGCTATCAAGCTAGTCGACCAACAGGCTATCAAGCCGTTTCTGATAGTAGAAGGGCTGCAGAAGTTCAGGGGTTTGTTAAACGAGTAGAAGCTATTCATCCTAGACGAGGTATGGCTAGAAGAGAGGTAGCCGAAAAATTTGCTCAAGTTCCACCACAAAGGTTTTCAGTTCAGAGAGATTCGGAAGATGAAGGCATATTCTCAGATAAATGGTGGGCTAACCTGTTTCATAGTTGTACTGAAGTCCCTTTACTCAAGGCTTTAGAATTTTTTGTTGGGAATCCTCCTCAGAAGCAAGCTACTGGTCACATCAAAAAACTTGCTCTAGCTTAAAATTAAAATCTCTTAAAGCAAAGATAAGCCTTAATTAAGTAAAGCTTTATTTCTTGACCAAACACAATCCAGATGCAGCTTCTAAGCCTTGACTTTAGTCCCAAAGCTTTGTTAAGATTTAGTGTAGTTCATGGTTCAAAGCATTGACAAAATCAGCCTTGCGCCCTCGGGCCTAATTCTGTTAAGGCTGAGTTGCTCGCTTGAATCTATTGGAGGACAAAAAATATGAGTTTAAATACAGTAGATCCCATGCGTAAGCTTTTTCTTTCTTTGGCCATAGCTTCAGGAATTGTTCTTCCTGCTGGAGCCAAAGAAAGTGGTAAGCGACCTGCTGCGCCGGGTAAACCCGCTCAGACATCCAAAGGTCAGACTGAGAGAACCACCGTCCGGTCTGGAAGAACTGGGGCGGCAAATCTTGCAGTAGCCCAAAAAGGGGACAAGGCAACTGCAAATGGGTCTACTAGGAATTTCCAAAGACCTGCAAATGCTTTTCAAAGTCCAGAAGCTAGAGCTAGAGAAGAATTGTGGAGAAAGGCCAGAGAAGGGATTAAGGCTATTGGTGATAAAAAAATAGCACGGGCTGATAAAGAAATAGCAAGGATGAAAATGGAATGGTTTACTCGAAATTCTAATAATCCTGCTATTGAAAAATTACGCGAGTATATAAAGAAGAATCCTGACAAATTTAATTCAGAAGCAGATTTCAAAGCATTAGTAGAGGCAAACTTTAAGGGTGTGGTGGGCACCACAGCCCCCTCAGCCGCCCCATCAGCTGCTCCCTCAGCTCCAATTACAGCCCCCTCATTGGTCTTAAAATTACTTTTGTCGGAACATGTTAAATAATCGATGCCTAGATTATAACGAATCCTCCCTAGGATAAGACGCCAGCACCCATCTTATCTTAACCGCATCTTAACTTGAATATAGTATTAGTCTATTAGTGCCACAAGGAGGGACATCTAATGGCTGATAGCGGCTATATATCAAATTTAACGCCCCTTCAAGAAACCAACTCTCTACAGTATCCTGCTATTAAAAAATGTTCTGTTACAGGGAGCGTCAAGGACAGCTTCTCTTCTATTAATCAACAGTCTAATTTACTACAAAAAGATCTTCAAACAGAAAAAATCTCATCGATGCCAGTCCTATTAAATGAGGATGATATCAAAAGCTTAGAAGAACCTCATGAAATAGCGACGGTTGCCTCTGAAAAAAAAGCCGCCACCTCTGAACAACAAGAAATTACCGAACTTGTCGATAAACTAAAAAGCCCTAAGCCAAATTTAACTTTAACTGAATTCTCTAAACTACTCAGCTATCCTGCAAACAAGAACAAAGAAGATCCGGATGTTAAGAAAATCATCAACTTTGTAAACCAACATATCAATGATTTTC